>QBUL01000030.1 GCA_013180605.1 Candidatus Methanophagaceae archaeon GoMg1
CTGGATGAGACACTTGGATTGAATATGTTCCCTAAAATGATTCGAAGTTAAGGTTTATAAATAAAAGGGATTCTGGTTTTTTAATAGCATGACATAAATAAATATAGTAATTATATTGAAGGATATTAAGGAGGTAAAGTAAAAGGAAGAAGGAGGAAAAGATGAAAAAAGCAATTTTCACGTTTTTATTTGTCTTTGCAATAGCAACACTTTTTGGTTTTATGCTTAACCCCTGCTCTACATCTGCATTTGGATTAGTAAGTGGTGAAAATGAAGGATATGCAATACAGATAAACGACCTCGGCTGCGAACTAACAGATTATGAAATAGATGTAGATTTATGGCATGCAAGTATTGTTGGCAGCTATATAGTAACGCTAAATAATTCCGGGGATACAGAGGTATCAATAAAGTGGAATGATGGCACTGGTGCTCAGAAAGGTAATGGAATGATAATATCGGCAAACACGGTGAAAAAATACAGCGTTAATTTCTATTTCCATTTGTTATCACGTGATTTTTCTTATGAGTATGAAAAGATATGAATAATTGTGGTATGGACAAACTCGAAGTGCTTCTCGCTAACTTTTCTCTTTATGCGGAAGACCTTGGGATAGACCCGAAGGACCCGTCAGGCAGATTCAAGTGGTTTTTAGCTTCTATTCTGTTTGGTGCGAGAATAAGCGAGAAAATCGCTGCTAATACCTATAAATCATTTGAATGGTATGGAGTTGACAGCGTGGAGAAAATCATCGCTGCTGGCTGGGACGAATTAGTCAGGATTTTGGATGAAGGCGGATATGTGCGATACGACTTTTCTACAGCGACAAAGCTGCTTGATATAGCCGGGACGCTAAAAGAAAAATACGGCTCTTTGGAGAACCTTTACAATCTGTCTTCGGATACAAAAGATTTGGAGAGAAGGTTGCAGGAATTTAAGGGGATTGGTGCTGTGACGACACAAATATTCTTAAGAGAATTGCGGGGTGTATGGCAAATAAGCCCGGAGGTATCAAGCAAAGCTAAAAGCGTAGCAGAAAATCTGGACATAAATCTGCAAGAATTCGCGGGTGAAAAGCTTTCACGGGTTGTGACTGCACTCGTTAAACTCGGTATAAAATACTGTAAGCGAAAGAGATGCGAGGAATGCCCGGTGCGGGATTTCTGCAACAATCCTTCCTTAGAAGCAGTTAAAAAAAATGACTGAAAACATTCTCTTAGTTTTTCCGTAAAGCCTTTTTCCTTTGGAAAAATGCTTTCTTTCTTAGCACAGGTTCTTTCTTGTAGAAAGAAAGTGTTTAATAAACCCCACTACTTTCTCCGCACACTCTTCTACACTCATCTTCTCACTATCCACCACGACTTCAGGACTCACTGGCTCTTCATACGGCACGTTCACACCCGGCACCGTTGCTCCCTCATCCTCTTTTGCCTTTTTATAAATACCCGTAGGAGCATACCTCGCTTTCCTCCGCCCTTCTCTTTCCATGCCCGTGTCTAAAGAGCACTTCACGTACACTACGGCGAAATTTTCTATGTTCTTCCTCGCTCTTTCCCTGTATTTCCTCCTGTTTGCCGTAGCATCAATGATAACGGGTTTGCCACTCTCCACCAGGAGTTTCGCCATGTAAACCAGCGAACTATACACAATGTCTCGCTCCTGTTCTGAATAAGAAGGTTTTGGCGTGATAAATTTTCTTATCTCGTCAAGTTCAAGCACCTTCACGTTTATACCGCGCTCAGCAAAGACGTCTCGCACTTTCTCTGCTATTACGCTCTTACCACTGCCCGGTAAGCCCGTTACCCATACCGCCCAGGTCATTTTTATATATTAGTTGTATAGCTAAGATTAAAAACCACAGATTTCACAAGATTAACACAGAACCAAAAATCTGAGAATAGAAAACATATTTCTGAGCTTGTTCTTTATCTTCTTGCATCTTCACAATTTCTCGTGAAAATCTGTGTAATCTTGTGGTTATAAAAGGAGCTAAACGAACTTCCGCATCACTATACCCTCCGCAACTTTTGGCAGGAACAGCGTGGATTTCTGTGGAAATTCCTTCTTCTCTATCCGTGTCTTGTATTCCACGTCTGTTAATCGCGGCAGTTTAAGGAAAAACGCAACCTTGCACGTTCCTGTATCCACTTTTTCAATCGCATCAGCCGGATTGGAGATGAAAACGATATCTTCGGGCTTAAGCGTTGGCTCGATAAGCCACTCATGTAGACTTATTACATCCAGTCCAACTCGTTCGTCGCCTCGCTCCTCTGCCAATTTCCTTATTTTCTCCCTATCTGCTCGCAGCAAATAGAATTTTGCACCGTCATACATGATTAATCTAATGTCAAAATAATCGTTACACTCATTGAGCTTTGAATAGGTGGTCTCCATCCCATCCCCATACTTACTACTGTTACAACGTTCTACAACAAAATTCTCTTCTATTCTCGTCCATAAATCTTCCATGCGACACCTTTTCACACATCGGTGCCAGGGCAGCAATAAAACCGCTCTGTCCCCTGTTTCTAAAAGCATCATCAGCGTATACGCTGCCCCGTTGACTTTATCTCTACTCAACCGATAAGAAGCCGAGTAGCGGTGATGTCCATCGAGAATAAGTATTTTTTTGTCATGCATTAGCGCTTGAATCCGCTCTATAATCGTCTCATCTGAAACTTCCCAGAGCAGGTGGCGAGCACCATTTAATACGACATCCATAATTGGCTTTCTTTGTTTAGCCACGTTCAGATCAGGTCTGCGGAAGCCCAAATAATCTTCAAAAATGTAGTTTATGTCATGGTTGGGCATGTTGTATCCCGCAGCAATTGGTGAGAAATTCATTCGGCATTCCTTCATAAGCCTGTATCG
>QBUL01000029.1 GCA_013180605.1 Candidatus Methanophagaceae archaeon GoMg1
TGCAAAGAAAGACGAGAAGAAGCAGATTCTCATTCCAAAGAGCGATGCAATTGTAGAAGAGGTTTTGAGGAAATTGGAAGAGGATAAAGCAAGGATAAAATCTCCTTCTGTTGCTGAACTTGAAGAGGAGATAAATGAGTTCGTTTACAAGTTGTATGGATTAAACGAAAAAGATGTAAAAGTGATTGACGATTTCTTGAGGAGGTTTTAGAATAATGTTTGAGCAAAATACAGAGAATTCCAAATAAGGAGGAATGACACCTAAAAACGCACGTTTTTTGTCAATTCGTTAAAAAAATTCTCTTGGTATTTAAAAAGAACACTATCGGAATAACTGGCACCTGTTTTAGATTTCATTTCTTCTATAATTTTATCAAAGCGTTTTTTATCAATATCTATTAAAAACGACCAAAAATTAGCTCCTTTAGTTATATATGGTTGGATCTCTTCAAAATACCATACCCATAAGATTTGCCAATCTGTCTTAATTCCTTCGCCCTTTCTTTTCCGATCTATCCAATTCCTGAAAGGGCCTTCTTTTAATCCTAAGAGGTTTTCAAATGAAACGATTACTTTCTGCACCATTAAGTCTGTATAATTAATTCCACACTCTTTACTTATAGAAGGGATTTGAGTCTCAAATTCATTCATTTGTTCAATAGCTTTTGCGATTTGGTCAATACAACTTTTTGCTTCTGCTTTTAGACCATGTTCATACATATCTTGTGTGTATTTTGTTGCTTTACATTCAATAAGGATAACACCTTCATCACAAAAAACAACATAATCGGGTTTCTTTCCTTTATATTTTGGAAGATATTTCTCAATATCGTTCTCAGTTAGAACTTTCCCTAGTAATTTGCACCACTCTAATAATTTACCAACATATAATCCAAATAGATATCCAAAAGGCGTAGAAAATTTTTCTTTGTAAGTATTACACAATTGGTAATATAAACCTGTTGTAAACCGATACAGTACTAAATTAGGAACAGGAGCTATAAATTTATCATCTTTTGGTTTTTCTTGATTACTGCCTTTCCAGGGTCTAATTATTGGATATTCCAATAACGGGTTGTTAGATGCACTAATTAATTCTCTTTTCTTACATTTTTTTAAAAATTGATAGGGATCACATGCAACTTGTTCAAGACATTTTTTAACAATTTCGTCATTTGGTATGGACATGTTTTCTATTCGGGCAATTTCAAAATATTCGCGATTCATTCCTCCGGGTTCTTTAGATTTTGCAAATAGAAGAAAACCTATCTTAATAAAATCAAGAAGAGGTAATCCATATTTTTCTTCAAATTTAAAATCTACAAGTTCTTTAATAAACGTAGGTGATTGGGCATTTTTTATCAGTTCATCGTAAAGGAAAATTGTTCTACCTAACATATTATGAAGACGTATATCCCATCTTGCTTGACTTCCGAATTTTCTAAGTAAAAGAGATGCTGCCCGTTCTTCTTGATCTACCATAAGTTCGCGTTCTTTTTCAAATTCAGGATCATATATTGAGCATTCTGTAATCATGCAAATAAGGTCATAAAACTCCTCATCATATATAGGAAACAAACCGTTGTAAATATTGGAATTGAGTAAGGCATATTTTGTTATACTTCCGGCAATGAAATCTAGATAGTTTTTTTCTGTATCTTCATGTTTTAAAGATGTATCATGTATTTTTAAAAGTAAGCCGTCTAAACGATAGAGTTTAATTCTTATTTCAATTTTTTTATTTAGTTTTTTAAAATCTTCTATTGATTGAATATTATTAGTGCAAATGTCTTTACCTTCGATTAGACGTAGGTCGCCTATCTCAATTACATTATGTTCTTCCATATTATTCCCTTTGTTTTTTACCTTCAATAATCTTAACGCCAATAGTTTCCATTAGTTTATACTCTTTCGCTTGATTTTTTATAATTTTATTAACAAAGATTTTTCTCGCCAAACGCTTTTTAGATAGGGCATTTTTAATTCAGACACACGGCAATATTTTATTTCCCTTCTATTATGCGGGCACTTTCACCCAATTTCGGTATGCCCGAACTCAATGTCTGATATCCCTCCATATTGGTATTAAAGCGAAATTAGTGTCGCATATACAACTATATTATAGGCAAATTTTCTACATCCTCAAAAAAAAAACCTCTATTCATCCTTGCGTGTGCTCCTTTTCCTTAATACCAGATAAGCAACGGCTAATATGCCAGCGATGGCAAAAATCGCCTCGAACCCTGGTGGTGTAGGTGTTGCTACTGGCGTTACTTCTGGTGAAGGCAAAGGAAGAGGCATAGCCCACCAGACATGCCCATGACAGTGCCCAACAGGCTCTTCCCAGGCAGCGTATACAGTTTCTTGTGGCGGCAATTCAATGGTGATGCTCGTAGGAATACCATCAACTTCTCCTTCCCAAGAAAGTCCCTCTTTGGATTCCTCGAAATTGTCATCAATAAAATCCAACTCCAAAGGACTCAAAAGCCAAATAAACGTTGCTCGGTAACTGTCATCGCTTTTTGTTACTGCATCATGAACATCACATTTAAAAACAGTCGCTTTTTTCGTTTCCTCAAATTCTACATCAGCACCAACGGCATATTCTCCTCGTTCACCATATCTCGATAATTTTTCATTGAAATCCTGGATTATTTCGCTTTTAAAATCCTCCTTATTCTCCAGAATCGCTGAGAATTCGCTCTCAGTCCAGAAAGACTGTTTTTGGTAATGAATGATTGTTTCTTCCACTTCTACCGTAATGTTGGGTAGTGTCCTAATTAAGGATAGTTAATGAAAAGAAATCCTGCCATGTCCATAAG
>QBUL01000028.1 GCA_013180605.1 Candidatus Methanophagaceae archaeon GoMg1
CATATTTGTCGTTCCGTGCAGGTATAGTGAGGGTCTTTTAAAAGTCATTACTAAAGCATTATATGCTTTCAGAAGAATGCGTTTTGTATTTAAGAATTTTAGAAAAGACAAGTACAATATGATATTCGTTAGAGATGGTATATTTGATGGACTTTTAGCATTATACATCAAATGGAGATACAAAATTCCTTTTGTCTTTGAAATGGCAAATCCAATAGAACAGAATTGGGAGACACACAAATTTTATTCAAAGCACAAATGCTTTTGGTATTTTGTCTCAAAGATTGAAGCACATATCACGATGCACATTCTTCGTAAAGCGGATTTGGTTCTTCCAACAACCAAATGGATGAAAGAAGATTTTGCTAAGAAGGGAATAGAAAAATCTAAGATGATGCCATATCCAAATGGAATAGATACAAACAGATTTTCAAATAGGAATGGAGAAGAGATAAGGAGGAGATATGGATTAGAAGATTCCAAAGTAGTTATATACATAGGAACAATAGATAAACTAAGACAATTGAATGTATTAATTAATGCATTTTCAAAGGTTAGAGAGAAGAAAGAAAATGTAAAACTATTGATGGTTGGCGATGGAACTGATAAATCAAATCTTGAAAAACTTGCAAGTGAACTTGGAATTAAAGACGATGTGATATTCACGGGTCAAGTTTATTTTAACGAAGTCCCTAACTTTATTGCTGCAGCAGATATGGGGGTAGCCACAATGTCGCCGTTAGATTTTAATAAACTCAGTTCACCAATCAAAATGTTTGAGTATATGGCATCGGGCAAGCCAGTGGTGGCAAATGGGGAGATACCGGAACAGAAAGAAGTCATTGAGGAGAGTGAAGGTAGTATCTTAGTGAAGTTTAAAGAAGAATCGTTTGCGCGGGGAATACTGGAATTATTAGATAATTCTGAGAGGGCAAAGGAAGTGGGTAAGAAAGGGCATGAATGGGTTGTGAAGAACAGGTCTTATGAAATTTTAGCTCATCGATTAGAAGAAAGATATTTTGAGCTCTTAAGAAACTTAGGGAAGTGACGGCTTCATCCCGAAAGTCAATGTAAATCACGGTAACACCCTGCAGATTATCTCAGGCGGGGGTAAACTATTTCTTGTTGAAGAGCATATACACTAATCGGGGGATTTCGGGAGTTCCTTACCTGTGCCAATTTGGAATTACTGGCAACTTACCCAAAGGGGGATTCCCAAATCCTTTGCTCTTTCAATGTAGAGCACTCTTTTAATGTTATACGCCAACACTTTTATTGCGAGTTCTCTCCGCTTTAGCCAACCTTTTATGCTTTTGATGTCGGGACCAAAACATCTTTTGAGGCTTGAGAACACAGCCTCCACCATGCTTCTTATGTGATACTCGTCCATCCATTCGTCTGGATTGTCCGTATACGCCCGGAATGATATTTGCCATGCTGGATATCCCTTCGCCTTAGCCGTAGCGTTTGTCTTGAAGTGGAGGAAAGGTTTTCCCCCTTTGTCCGCCACCGCTTGACAGTTAACGCGAGAGGAATACGCTTTATTCTGATATCAAACCACTTACTGCTCGTTTTAAGGCTGAATCCAGAGCTATCCACTGCGATGTCCATGCCTCTTCGCCTCATTTGAAAGGTAACTACTGCACCGATTATGGACAGGAGGATAAGCCTCTCGAAGTCCCGATTTACCTGGTTGGCGACCCGCGGAGAAACTCTCTTCTTTGGCGTTCCCATACTGAAACGTTAATGCATAACTTTAAATAAGCGTCATTCCTTATGCACGTCCCATGGTAAACGAATGTTTTGGTAAAAATCTGAAGGTTACGCTACTGAAGATTTCTTAGTTTTGGGATGAAGCCTTGGATACCGAAAGTTATTTATAATCCTTTGTATAATCTTACTTAAAATCATTTCTTCTTATCGTTTTGTGCAGGAAGGAGTGGCATCAGCCAAAAAGGGAGAGCGCCAAAATGAAAATAACTGCTTTGGGATTAGCAGTATTAACGATTTTAGCCGTTACGGCGCTGCTGCCAATAGCGATTGCACAAGAAGTGCCCGCGCATGTGGTGATAAGCGAGGTTCTTCCAAATCCTACAGGAACAGAGGATGGTAAAGAATATGTTGAGCTTTATAATCCGACTAACATAGAGATTGACATCGGAGGATGGGTTATTGATACTAAAAGTGACACAGATGCTGACGCCACCATCCCCCATGGTGCTAAGATTCAGGTCCACGGATTTTACCTCGTTGGTGACACACCCTGGACTCCCGAGGCTGGCTGGCCAACCTCACCAGATCATGAAGAAGAAATAGCTTTAGCCAATAATGAGGGTTGGGTTCGTCTGAGGAAGAATTTAGGAGGAAATATCGTTGACACTGTTGGCTGGGGAACGGCAACAACAAATGAAACGCTAAATGCTGCTAAACCTGCGGATGGCGAAAGCATCGAGCGAAAGTCGTTGAACGGTGGCTATGCTCCTTGTCAAGACACGGATGATAATTCTTTTGACTTCTCCGTGCAGGGCACACCCACACCAAAGAACTCGGCTTCGCCGGAGATGGACCCTGCACCGGTTGAGCTATTCGATGCCGCGGGCAACTTCAAAGGCGGGTTCAATAAGATTCAGGATGCGGTGAACAATGCCGCCGATGGAGATACTGTTCTTGTGCATGACGGCACGTACAACGAGAACGTGGATGTGACAAAATCGCATTTAACTATTCGCTCAGAGCATGGACCTTCAGTTACTACCGTCAGCGCTTCTCTTAATCCTGACGAACACGTCTTCGACATCACCG
>QBUL01000027.1 GCA_013180605.1 Candidatus Methanophagaceae archaeon GoMg1
CCTGCAATGGCGAATATCGCTTCAAAACCTGGTGGTTCCGGTGTTGCTGTTGGTTCTGCTGTTGGCTCTGCTGTTGGTTCTGGCGCTGTTGGTACTGCCGTTGCGGTTGGTGCTGTGGTTGCCGTTGGTTCTGGCGTTGGTGCTACGGTTGGTGCTGCGGTTAATATCTCCACTGTTGCATCATCCGTATGCCCATCTCCATCGTCTGCCTTTACCGTGTATGTCCCTACCTTAGCGTCTGTTGTATCAAACGTTGCAGTGAACGTGCCGTTTTCTACCAGAACGGTCTGTGGTGTAAGCTCCACCTCTCCCTTTGCCTTAACCGTAACGACAATTGCAAATCCTGCCTCTCTGTTGGTAGTCCCGGTTACATCCAGTGGTTCCCCAATGCCTACATCTGCTATTGGGTCAAGTGTCACATACGGCGATTCCACTTTTACGCTACCTACCCATAGGAGATCATCGCTTAGTGTTACTGAGATTGCATCTTCTATTATCTCCAGCACCTCCTCCTGTGTCTTAGCTGCGAAGTAATACGGAGCGAAGGTAGAATTTTTATCACTAACGAGTTTCTCATCTCCATACTTGCCATACCGGCCGTCGGGTCCTGGAGTGATCAGTACAACGAGGTAACTTCCGGTGTCAACGTCATCTCCAACATCAATCTTCTTTGAGAATGTGTCGTCTGTTGTAGAAACAGTTGTGGTCTTAGAGTAAATATTAGTCTTTTCCTTTGTTCCATCCGCCCTCGTATTAGTCATCTTGTCACCGTCCGCACCAGTTATTACATCGCCACTGCTGCCTTTTGGTGCAACTATCAGTATATTTACCTCCTTTGACCCTTTTGCAAGACCGCTGATTGTGAAGTCGTCATCCCACGCTACACTCTTAGTTGATATCTCTGCCTTTAGGTCACCTCTCGTCATTAACAGTGCTATGGACCCATCGTCTGTTTTTTTACTAACATCTCCAGTGTATGATGTATCGATGAATGCCTTCAATCTCAGCGACCCCGGCACAGCGAATGCACCGTCACATGCAATACTTGTATCTATCTCCTTCTCAAATTCTCCGTTCTCGTCAATCACAAGCTTCCTTAATTTATCGCATATTTCGTCCTCCACGGCGACCTGTACCCAGTCACCCGTGTTTGCATGTCCTGTTACCGAAAGCTTTTCTCCGATGACCACTGTGGTTGGCATGTCAAAGGTAACGTCTTTCTCTGATACCGTTATATCCACGTCATCGTCATCTCCCGTAACCTTGTCTGTCGCCGTAATCGTGTATGACCCTGTATCGTTAAACTCTACGACGTATGTTCTCTTACCATCAGCATCGATCGTATCGTCAAAGCCACTACTGTCGCTCGCAGGATTGTTATCCAACCCTGCCGGGAAGGTCGTGTGTTCCGTATCTGAAGTCTCTATGGTGATAATATGATTCGTTACACCGGTTACTGTGAGTTTTACTCTTTCTAACTCGGCTACACTCGTTTTGTCCGCCTCGATACTAATTTCGCTCTTTAATATGTTTAACGTCTTTTCGTTACTTGATTCATCTTCCAACCCACGTGCACCATATGGGGCATCCTTTTTGGTTACGACTTTGAACGTGTATGTACCCAGCTTCCAGTCACTTGTGTTTATTCCTTTATCTACACCGTACTGGGTCTGGATCCAACTTACATTTATCTTATCGAACAACTGGCTATCAGCTCTTTTAATCGTATCGCCGTCGGGATCGGTAATCACCAAACTCACCATGTCCTTTGGACCTAAAGTGGTCAGGAAGTCTACCTCTAAATCTGTCTCCTCGGTTATACTCGACACCACGTCACCCTCTACCTTCAGCTTTAAGGTCATCTGAGGCTTTGTAACTGCAAGCTTTGCCTCCCAATATGTCGGTGAGACGGTTGAAGTCCCATTTCTTTGGTTCACATAGTATATACCCGTCTTTGTCATCAATGACGCATCGAATTTGCCATCGGAATCCGCGGTAAAGATTTCACCAGCTACATCACTAGCAGTTGGATCACCCTGGATTGTCGCACCGGAATAACCAAGGTCGTGTAACCACAAATATTGCCCTATTAATACAGGTTCTGCTGCTGGGGGGCTAGGCTTGAGATCGATATCATTATACAGCCCGTTGTAAGACCCCGGAACAGGGAGAGGTAGTGCAGTTGCTGTCGGCGCCATCGCCGCAAACACCACAGCGACCATAATCGCAGCCATCGCAATCCCTATTATCGCTTTACCTTTTCCTTTTGTGTTCATTTTTTTCTTTTTCACCTCCTAAGTTTTTTTATTAGCAAGGAAGTATATAAGATTTTCGGTTCCGTGTAGCGAATAGCGAAAAGCCAAAAGCCAATAGGGAACTTAAGGGCAGCTTTGCCCTATTCCCTGCTTCTGCCTCTGCTTCCGCCGTCACCTTTCCTCAATCTTACTTTGCTCTACTCCCTTTTCTCCCTTCTTTTCTATATGCATATCTCCTATATATAAAGCACTACTCAAGATATGCTTTTCGCTTTTGTCGGCATATATTTTTTCTATATATATTTTTATTTTTATAGCGCATTTCTAAATTTATATGCCGCTATGCGCTCCCATCTGTTTGTGATAAGATGAGTGTGATATGTTTATTCCTTCCACCTTATTTTTTCTCCTTTAGATCTTATTTCTTTCCCTGCTTTTTATTTTATTTCTTCCCTCGTATCTCTTTCCTTAGCTCTCTTAGCTCTACTCTCCCGTCAAGATATAAACCAAATGCAAACGCAAAATAGAAT
>QBUL01000026.1 GCA_013180605.1 Candidatus Methanophagaceae archaeon GoMg1
TTATTACAGAGATATTGCTAAAAGAAAAAATCTTAAATCCCCTCTTTAGGGGTGGTCATCGCTTCCTAATTTGTTTTGGGGGAGCATAAATGTTCTAATATATTTCGGTTTTTGTTCTCCTTTCCTAATCTTTTCTGGGTTTTATTTCGAAAACCGAGTCTTTTTAGGGGTAGTTATTCATGTCCCTAACTAATATCAAACTTTTCATAAAAGTTTGATCAAAACGCTTCCGCAGAAGGGTTTAGGGGCTATAAAAAATGAAAGAAACCTGTGCTCACACTTTCTTTCTGAAGAAAGAAGAGGTAGGCACTAAAATTTAGGAGGTGAAAAAAGAAAAAATGAACTAAATAAAAAAAAGAAGTGCTATTGTAGTGATAACAGGCATCTTATTATTAGTAGCTCTTGCACTATCTACGGGAATTGCAAGTGTAGATTCTCACTCAGTTAGTGTAAGTCAAGAGACTCCGGCTCTACTTGATAATTGGAACGGAACATGGGTCAATGTTGGAACGCTGCTTGACGATCCTGCCATGGACGCGGTGTACGAAGCCATGGCCGATGCTGCAAATGTCGCAGCAGGTGATGGCTCCTTCACCGCTGATGATGCCAGGAGCTTCTTGTATGCAATGCACAAGACAAATTTCGGCGATTTGGAAATAGCAGGAAATACTGTCACCTATTACAACGCTGACGGAACGGTTAAATGCGAATGTGAATACGAGAGCGCAGGTGTAGAGACCGTTGCATTCGGAGAAGAGGAATTTAACTGGTACAAGTTCGCGTTTACGTCGGAAGATTCTGCTTGTTCTGAGTACAAGTATCTCATTTTTACTGAGGTACATTCTCACGAAGATGGCATGGTTCACTGGCACATGAGATACGGTAATACCAGTTTTGATGACCTTATCAACAATACGGACTATGCGATTTGGTACCCGACTTTTGCTGTTGAAGGTACCACAATGGAAACAGTAGCTGACGGATATATGGGTGGAGCTGAGATGATGGGGGCCATGATGCTTGCAAGTCAAGGGTCAATAGTACCCACAGAGAGGATTTACGGTCTTGCATGTCACCTAGAAGCCGCTGTTGAGGCTGTGCACGACGACGGTGTGCACGTGATCGAAGACGCAAAAGGTGAATTTGAAAAGTATAAGGCGGAGATTCAACAAGCAATAGAGACCATCCGAGGCTCTGCACATGGCGTCGAACAGCACCGAGCTGAACTCTACGACATTACTAAGGACCTCGAGGGCGAGCATGTAGATGCGATCCACAAAATTGCAGAGGATTACGAAGAGCCGGTAGATAAGATCCTTGCGCTTGCACACCAACTCGACGGACTTAAAGATGATCCTGTTGCGAACGAAGAGGAGATACTCGAGATAGCGGGAAAGCTTCACGGCCATCTGCATGCTGGGCTTGAAGGGCCCGCGAGAAGGATGGTCAGGCGTGCAGAGGCACTTGGGTATGAAGCACCCGAAAGTGGGAAAGAGATAGTCTGGGAATACACCGATGTTAGCTATCCAGTTTGTGTTCAACGCTTGCCGAATGGGAATACGCTGATTGTAGACACCGCTGGTGGCGAAAATAACCGTGCCATCGAGGTAACTCCAGATAAGGAGATAGTCTGGGAATACCCAACTCTGACGTTTAGTGCGCGACGCTTGCCAAAAGGAAACACACTGATTGCGGGGCCTTTCGGTAGACCCACCGCCAATGTCACCGAGGTAACGTTAGATAAGGAGATAGTATGGCAATACAGCGGTGACTTTATTCCATCTGGGGCGGATCGTCTGGCAAACGGAAACACGGTAATTGCAGACCCCAAGAATCATCGTGTTATTGAGGTAACGCCGGATAAGGAAATGGTGTGGGAATACACTGATCTTATATATGTATGGAGTGTCCAGTGCTTGCCAAATGGAAACATGCTGACCATAGAAACCCAGGATACAGAGAATTTTACGGATACTCGCGTCATCGAGATAACTCGAGATAAAGAAATAATCTGGGAATTCACTGACTTTGACGCTCCATTTGGTTGGGTCCAACGCCTGCCAAATGGGAATACGATAATTGCAGATTCTGACAAACACCACAAAAAATACCCCCGCATTATCGAGGTAACTCCGTATAAGGAGATAGTCTGGGGATACACCGACATTGACCTTACCTATCCGGCGGGTGTCTATCGCTTGGAAAATGGGAACACGCTGATTGCAGACTGCAGGTATCCTCATGTCATCGAAGTTGGAGCGTCCTAAATTTGGCGAGGGAGAGAGGTGCCGATGTGCAAAGGAAAAATAGATAAAAATGCGTAGAGAGGAGGGGCAGATGTAGAGCATTGCATCTGTTCCTTGCTTTTTCTTTTTTGGAACGAATATCCGCGCTAAAAGAAAATTGTACAAGCTAATCGGTAAGAACCTGTATTAAGAAGGAAAACGAAAGGAGGTAAAAAGAAGAAAATGAAAGAACCCTGTGCTTACACTTTCTTTCCGAAGAAAGAACCTGTGCTAAGAACGGTTCTTTTGGTAAAGCTTTTCTTCCTAAGAAAAGGTTTGTGCTAAGAAAGAGGTAGGCACTAAAATAAAAAAAAATAGGAGGTGAAAAGAAAAAAATGAACAAAACAAAAAGAAGATTAAGTACTATTGTAGTGATAACAAGCATTTTATTATTGGCAGTTCTTGCGTTAGCTACAGGAATTGCAAGCGCAGATTCTGCAAAAGAAGAATTACCCGCAGCGGATATTCAAG
>QBUL01000025.1 GCA_013180605.1 Candidatus Methanophagaceae archaeon GoMg1
AGCAGGGATGATTAGGCACAGAAGGGAGACACTTGTCCCCTATGAGAAAAAAAAAACGGGTCCAAAAATAAGCATAGAGAAGGCATTGATCAGTTAAGGGGGGATATATAGTCAATCACCCCAATTCTACCAGGACAATATTGAAAATTAATTTGATAAGAACCGCTTTGATTTTTGTGTGTCACCTAAGGTTTTGCCAATTTGCATTCTATTCGCTTTATGAGACGATAGATATGGCTACGATGGTACCTTACTCCAAATCTATTCTCAATGTGTTTCCATAAGAGTTTTGCTGTCCAGGCAAGTGCATCGCATCATATCCATTATGAAATAAACAAAATTTTCTCTTCCGCCTTTTCCCTTTTTCTTTCCTTCTTCCACTCCCCTATCTTTTCATTCAGCAACTGTTCATTTACAAATGCGAAATCGCCTTCGTTTAACAGCAACGGTATTTCATCGGTAGAAAAAGCGGGGATATCAAATTCGAAAAACTTATCAGCAGCGAAATGCGATAGCTCCTTACCATATATCACCGCAGCAACACCTTTCTTCGCCAATAATTCCGCTGTGCTTACCCCTCCACCACTGCCATCCTCAAGGAATACAACATCCCCCCTTCGCAACCCGTATTTCCTGTCCGTATCCCGTATTGCATTCCGACTGAAAGAGCGTATCTCTTTTATCTTTTTTCCTCCTTTTACCTTCACTTCCCGTTTACCTTTTAACTCCTCCACGATTTGCTTTAATTCTGCATTCTCCTCCGCTCTCGCTTTTAGTTCCTCTTTCTGCCTTTTTATCTCCTTTTCTCTCCTGGTTATCTCCTCTGTCTCTTCTATCTCACGCTTCCTTGCTGTTTTCAGTGTCGCTACTCGAGAATGCAAATTCGTTAGTTCAAGTTCCTTTTCCTCCAGTCTCGTCTTAAGAGCCGCTGTGTGCTCTTCCAGCATCTCTATCTTATCGTCCTTACGTTTCATAATTCTACGTAATCGGAGCTCATTTTCATCCGTTCTTTCACTGCCCTTTTTCGCGGGTTGCTTATCTTCGCTCTCCTTCCTCTTGGCATCCCAAATCTTCATCTCATTCTCCGCCTCTTTATCCTCTTTAGCACGGATTAATCGGTCTATCGCATCACTTATGGGCACGCCTTTAATCACCATCGCTTTTACTTCTTCTACGTCCACGCCAAGCGGCGTCTTCCTGTGCACCTGCGAGAATTTCTTCTTATATCGCTGGAATGCATTAACGCAGGCAGCTAATGCGTCACGCTCATGCACGTTGTTATATTTGTATCCCCTGCCTTTTGTCAGTGCAATCTTCTCTTCGGTCGCCAGCGATTTGTCTAATTCGTGAACGGGTGAAGAGAATATACGGCTTATCCGTTTTACCGTCGAAGGCGTGGGTGTAACGTCCGATGCCACAATCAAGGGGTTTCCACGTGCTATTATCCGCTCTACCACGTCGGAGCACGAATAATTTTTTGAGCTGAATACTTCTATTGGGTTTCCCTCGAGGTCAATTATAGCCACCCCTATCGTAGTGCCCGGGTCTACGCCAACGAAGGTGTATTTCCGTCTTGCGGGTGAATGTGAATATGCCATCTATTTATAATATGAAAAACAGAATAGGTATAGATAAATAATGTCCGAAGAGGAATTGATAAGATGAAAGAGCTTGAGAAATACAGGTATGATACGTCTGTTTATACGGTAGCAATAGGAAAATGTGGTGTGTGATACCTGTGCATTGATGAGTGTCCAGAGAATGCCATAGAGGAGAAAGAGCCAGTTAAAATAGATTATAACAAATGCACGCGATGCCTGAGATGTGTAGAGATATGCCCAACAGGCGTAATGCAAATAATTGATTAAATTTCAACGAGCAGTTGAGATAATCTTTTATTTATCTCTTCCATCTCCTTTGCCGCTTGCAATATACTATTATAGGCTGGGTCATTCTTTACGTCCTCGGCTTTTTCATTCCATCTTCTGAATTTCTCACTATCTTGTTTATTGTGCTCAACCCACGATGACAGAACCACTTTAAGCCCTCCTCTTTCATCGGCTGGAAACCTCTGCAGAACCTCATCCACCTTTGCACGAATCATTTGTTCCGGGACTGCGCCGAGGATTTCATCAACCTTCCCGCCGCCAGCGAAAAACATCTGCATGGGTATGCTCATGATCTGGTATTTCGCCGCCATCTGTGGATTTTCATCCACATTAAGCTTGCAGAACTTGAAATCACCGTAATTCCTCCGAGAGCGTGTCATATATCGGCGATACCATCGTGCATGGGCCACACCAGGGCGCCCAGAAATCCACCTCCGTGGGGATGTCTGATTGCAGCACTTCCTCCTCAAAGTTTTGGTCCGTAACTTCTATTACCTTGCTCATTTTTCTCACCTTTCTTAGTTATTCATATTCTCTTTATTTTTTGATGAGAGAGGCTGTCCAACAATTACCAAACAGCCAACAGATAATATTTCCTGCGCACATATAAAAACCAATTCCTCTTCTCAACACCCCCGCAGTTTATAGCCATAGCTAGCACGAATTGTAAAAACACATCCTATAAATTTATGAATTTTAATTCCAAGCGAAACAAAACCGAAAAGCTTTTATTGTGGCACGCACAAGTATTATTTGATTATAAAAGCGAGGTGATGGTGATAAATGGTGATTCG
>QBUL01000024.1 GCA_013180605.1 Candidatus Methanophagaceae archaeon GoMg1
CTTTCACCTCAACTGGCAAGGCGGCTTTATCTCCCATATATATTCATATTCCTCTTTAAATATAAGGAAACAAAATTTGCGAAGACGGCAAAAGTCCCGATGAAGTTCATCCAAAAGAAGTTCAGGAGTGATTTGAGGGGTTTTGTCAAAGAAGCGATTGAACAACTTGCAAAGGAGGGATACGTCATCTTGATGAAAAGGCTGACAGAATATGTATTAATATGGACAGGTAAGGGTATATCAGCTACAAAGAAAATTTTAGAGAGGAAATAATATCAAATATCAAACTTATCCTTAAACTTCGCTTTTTATTTTACCTCCGTTTTTCCTCGTAAATTCAACAAAAAAATAATAAAAAGGGGATAAAAAACTCCCCCTCAAATTTTTGTAGTTTTATTTTTGCTTTGTGTTGTTTTGTTTTTACTTCCTCTTTCTCAGCACTAAGTATGCAATTGCTAACAGACCTGCAATGGCGAATATCGCTTCAAAACCTGGTGGTTCCGGTGTTGCTGTTGGTTACATGGATACGATTAATCTCGAAGAGTGGAATGAGGGGGATTTAAAATTATTTAGCAAATGGGAAAGAGAAGGGTTTGTGCCTGAAATTTAAAGAGGGTCAAATTTATACAAGGTGCCATGATAAAAATAGATAGGGTGTGGAAATAGAGATATGGTAACAGCGGAGATATTAGCGGGAGTGCCGGAAGAAGCACCTGAAGACCCGGGATTCGAAGCGGTGTTTGCCATTGTAGGCATGTTAGCAGTCGCATACCTCGTGCTGAGGAAGAGAAGGGAGTAAGGGCAATCAAAGCAAAAATAAAACTACAAAATTTTGAGTGGGAGTTTTTTTTATCCCCTTTTTATTATTTTTAACCACGAGATTACACAGATTTAAAAATTCAGCGCAGAGAACGCGGAGTTCGCAGAGGGATTAAGTTCATTCGCAGATTTTAGACAATAAAATAGAAAACAGAAAATAAATTATGGACGCAGATTAACGCAGATGATAAGAATCAACACGGTTAAACTAAAATAAATCTGCGTAAATCCGTGTTAATCAGCGTCTTAAATAGAAGGAAGTTGTACTTTGTGTACAGCAGCCAAATATCCAAACGGTGAGCAAACAAAAATGAAAAGGGCAAACGTAAGAATAAGAGGGGAAGTGCAGATGGCGGGATTCCAGACGTTCATCAAGAATATCGTGGATTCGTTTAATTTGACGGGGTTCGTGGAGAACCAGGGAGATGGAAGCGTTAAGGTTGTTTGTGAGGGCGAAGAAGAAGGGATAAATGAGTTAATCAATTCGATAAAGAAAAAATCACCCTCATTTGTGAGCATAGAAGGACTGGATGTGGCATACGAGGAATACAAAGGCGAATACAGCGGTTTTGAGCGGCGTGGTGCGGATGTTCCGGGAGAAGAGAGCGAGATGGTGGCGTTGATGCGGAGTTTCGATAAGAAGGGTGAGGTGATGATTGGCATTTTGAGTTCGATGGATGAAACTATGGGGTCAATGAATGAAACGCTGAAGAGTGTAAAGGAGGATACAAGCCAGATAAAGCAGGATACAAGTCAGATGCTGGAGAAGCAGGATGATACAATTGCCGCGGTAGGAGAAGTCTCGGAAAAGATAGAGGGAGCTAAAGAGGATATTGTCACGGAGATAGGTTCGCTAAGAGAGGACTTGAGGTCGTATATGGAGAATAAGTTTGCGATAATCGAGCACGAGATAGAAGGGATAAAGGCTAAGATCGGGATGGTGTAATTCACCGCAGAGAACGTGGGGTTCGCAGAGGAAAAGGCATTCAAAGATTTTAGACAATAAAAAATTATAGACGCAGATTAACGCAGATTAACACAGATGATAAAAATCAATAATATTAAACTTTAAATCCGCGTAAATCAGTGTTAATCTGCGTCTTAAATAGTAGGAAGTTATACTTTATGTACAGCACAGTACAGCAACCAAATATCCAAACGGTGAGCAAAAATGGAAAGGGCAATATTAATTGCAAAGGGGAAGGTACAGAAAGTTGGATATAGAGATTTTGTTCAGGATAGTGCAAGAGAGTTGGGAATAACAGGATATGTCGAGAACTTAGAGGATGGGAATGTAAAAGTTGTTTGCGAGGGCGAAGAGCCCAAAATTGGAGATTTTACCAGGGGAATCAAGGTAAAGAAAGAATTTATAGATGTGGTAGAGACATCGGTGAAATACGAAGCGCCAACGGGTGAGTTTAAAGTGTTTAAGATAAAGTATGGTGACGTACCGGAGGAACTTGGTGACAGACTGGGTGCGGCACTTCTCTATCTGGGTGCAACGAATCAAAAGATAGACGCAGGAAGAGCGGAGAATAAACAGGGGTTTGGTATGCTTGCGGAGAAGATTGACGCAGGAAGAGCGGAGAATAAACAGGGATTTGGGATGCTTGCGGGAAAGATGGATAAGATGCTGGAGAAGCAGGATGATACAATAGGAGCGATAGGAGACGTCTCGGAAAAGATAGAGGGAGCTAAAGAGGACATTGCCACGGAGATAAGCTCGCTAAGAGAGGACTTGAGGTCGTACATGGAGAATAAGTTTGCAAGGATCGAGCACGAGATAGAAGGGATAAAGGCTAAGATAGGGATGGCATAAAAACACTTTTTCTTTTTTAGGAA
>QBUL01000023.1 GCA_013180605.1 Candidatus Methanophagaceae archaeon GoMg1
AAAAGTGTAAAGAAAGCTTTAGCAAAGAAATGAAGAAAGAAAAAGTAGTGGGTTTGGAAGGTTCTTTTGCCGTTGCCGAGGCGGTTCGACTGGCAAACACTGACGTTATCGCTGCATATCCGATCACACCGCAGACGCACATCGTGGAACGGCTATCGGAAATGGTGGCAGAGGGCGAGCTGGATGCGGAATTTATCTGCGTTGAGAGCGAGCATACTGCGATGAGCGCATGTGTAGGTGCATCAGCAGCAGGAGCACGCGTGTTTACGTGCACCGCGGGTCAGGGCTTGGAATTAATGCATGAAGTGCTGTACATACCGTCTTCAATGAGGCTGCCAGTGGTTGCAGTGATAGCAAACCGCGCTTTATCCGCTCCTCTCTCTGTGTGGTGCGACCACTCGGATATGATGGCTGTTCGGGATATAGGCTGGATACAGATGTTGGCGGAGAACAACCAGCAGGCATTTGACCTCACGCTGTGTGCGTACCGGATAGCGGAGGATAGTGAGGTTCTGTTCCCCGCGATGGTGCATATTGATGGTTTTTATCTGTCACACGTAATTGAAGACATGAGTTTGCCGGAAGATTTCGAGGAAGTAGCAGGGTTCATTCCGGAATACGAGCATCCTTTTACGTTAGACCCGGATAAGCCAGTGAGCATGGGCTGTTACGGTCCACCATTCATATACCCGGAGGCAAAGAAGGCGCAGGAAGTCGCGTTTGAGAATACGATACCGAAAATATTAGAAACGTGGAAAGCGTTTGGCGACCTTTTCGGGAGGTATTACGCACCGGTTGAGAAATACCGGATGGAAGATGCGAAAATTGCGCTATTGACGATGGGCAGTTGCAGTGAAACGGCAATGCTTGCGATAGATGAACTGCGAGCTAAAGGAGAGGATGTAGGACTTATAAGATTACGATTGTGGCGACCTTTTCCATTCAAGGAGTTCAGAGAGGCAGTAAAGGACGTGGAGGTGCTTGTGGTGTTAGACCGCTGTGTATCGTTTGGAATGGGCGGTCCTGTTTGCTCAGAGGTGAAATCGGCGTTGTATGACCAGCAAAAGAAACCGTATGTGGTGGGATTTATCGGTGGGCTTGGTGGACGCGACATACTGATAGAAGGATTTGAGTATATGATACGGAGCGCGTTGGAAAAGGTGAAAGCGATAAAGCGAGGAGAGGAAATCGAAACAGAGATGATAGGGGTGAGGGAGTGAGGAGAATGGAGAGTGGAGAAGGGATAGAAAATCTTAACCGCAGAGATCACAGAGGACACAGAGGCGATTTAGCAGTGACAATAAAAAACTCTGTGCTCCCGGCGTACTCGGTGGTAAAATAAAAAGGAGATAGAGATGAAAAAAGAAGAAGCGGATTTGTTTGTGCCAAGGGAGATTACAACCGACGAGATCTTCGTTCCCGGACATCGCGCCTGTATAGGCTGTGGCGAGGCTCTTGCAATTCGGCACGTGTGCAAAGCGCTGGGAAGAAACGTGATTATCGTTAATGCTACGGGATGCTCAGAAATTATCGCATCGCTATTACCGCAGACTTCCTGGTGCGTCCCATGGATTCATACACTGTTTGAGAACACTGCAGCAGTGATGTCAGGAATAGAAGCGGCGTATAAGGCACGAGTGCGAAAAGGTAAAATACCCGATAAGAACGTGAAATTTATCGCATTTGCCGGTGACGGCGGGACTTCAGATATAGGGATACAGGCACTGTCGGGTGCGATGGAACGAGGACATGATTTTCTTTATTGCTGTTTTGACAACGAAGCTTATATGAACACGGGAATTCAACGGTCTTCTTCCACGCCTTACGGTGCATGGACGACCACTGCACCCGTAGGAAAGAAAAGCATTGGACAGGCGACATGGAAGAAGAACATGCCCGAAATCGCGGTTGCGCATAAGATACCCTACGTGGCGACGGCTTGTCCTTCGTATCCGTTTGACTTGATGGATAAAGTTAAAAGAGGATTAGAAATCGAAGGACCTGCTTACGTGCACATATTTTCTCCCTGTCCTACGGGCTGGCGGGCGCCGCCGGAACTAACGATAGAAATAGGTCGGTTGGCAGTGGAGAGTGGTGTTTTCCCGCTTTACGAGGTAATCAACGGCGAATATCGGCTGAATTTCGATTTTACGGACTTGAAACCCGTGCGTGAGTACATGAAACCGCAAAGGCGGTTCAGGCATCTTACGGAGGACATCATAGATAAAATACAGGCGCGAGTGGAGAAGGAGTATTTGAAACTGAGGGAGAAGGCGGGGGTAAAATAAAAAATAAATTATTGACACTGATTAACGCGGATTAACACAGATAGATGATAAAAATCAACAATAAAAAATGGCAAAATTAGGAAGTAAGAAACGTCCTGCTGTTGTTCGTGTTCGGAGCATGGCAAGAACGCAAGAAATATTAAAACTCTGTACCGAACATGGCTGGCAGGTTGTCGCGGGTGTAGAGCCAGATAAGCCAGAGGATATTTCGGATGTGAAGAAACTGCTGAAATCGGGCGGAACGGAGAAGAAAGTGAAGGGCAAAAGATAAAGATGGCAGTAAATTTAGCATAAAAAAT
>QBUL01000022.1 GCA_013180605.1 Candidatus Methanophagaceae archaeon GoMg1
GGTCCAGCAAGGCAACGTCATCGAAGCCCAGCTCCACAAGCTCCACATCCATGTATGAGAGGCTCAAAGGTCCCCTCGATATTTCCCTCACCAGCCGAGAATTCACACCTACTTTCATTTTCCCCCTCCATTTTCTACATACATTTTGATTATATTATGTATTTTAAAATCGGGTATATATATTTTCGATGTTTATAGAAATAGTGAAGTATATATATACCCTTTTTATGTGCCTTAGCAAAACACAAAAATAGAGGTGAGACAGCAGATGGTATATGAAAAGAACATATCGTTACTGAGGGAGAAGAAATTTTTCAGTCTTTTCGAGAACCTTGCGGGGAAGGCAGTGGAAGCCGCGGAGCTACTGGTAGAATTAAAAGAAGATTACTCAACACTTTCGCAAATCAGTCATGTGCTTAATACGCTGGAAGACGAAGCTGATTCGGTTGTTCATCAAATCGTACATGAACTGATTTACGACCACAGCCGAGAGGGTGAAGAGAAGGCGGATATACGTTATTTCGCGCATAATCTGGACAACGTAGTGGATGGCGTTGAAAAAGCGGTGAATAGACTGACATTTACTCAAAGACAGCCCAAAACGCTTCTTGAACCAGTGTGTGAATTTTCGGCAGTTATCTTGGAGGCTTCGCGGGAAATCAGCAGGGCAGTAAGTTGCTTGAGAAATCTGAGTGCCGAGGAAAAAACTTTAGAAGCATGCTGCATAAGGATAAACGAATTAGAAAACGAGGCGGACAAAATAAACCGGAAATGGCTGCGAATACTGATGACTGCACCAGTAAAAGAACCCGATGAGCTCCTTGAAAGAATGGTGCTCAAAGAAGTAGTTGACATCTTAGAGGATACAATGGACCAATGCGAAGATGTGGCTAATGTTTTAGATGCCTTCAGAGTAAAGAAAATCTTCTTTTATTATGAGAGGTGCTTTTAGCATGGGTGCACCATCCACAGGTCAGGCTGATTTACACACCCACACTTACTATTCAGGGTTCAGCAAGGTCTTCTTTATACCATATCCCGAGTCAGTCACGCCGCCAGAAACAATGGTTGACGCCGCGGTGAAGAAAGGTTTAGACGTCCTCTGTATTACCGACCACAACGTAATAGAGGGTGCCATGAGGGCAGAGCGATACGTGCGTGAAAATGGATTAGAGATTGAGGTGGTGGTTGGAGAAGAGGTCAGTACTACCGATGGCGAGGTCCTGGGACTTTTTTTACAGGAACGCATTCCCCGTGGGCTTTCAGCGGCAGAAACCATAGACTTCATCCACAACCAGGGTGGTCTGGCTGTGGCGCCACATCCTTTTAGCTACCGGTGTCCCTGTCTTGGGAAGCGAATTGAAAAGCTCTGTCTGGATGGCGTGGAGGTATTGAATGCCGCCCACCGGGACGCGTACGTGAACAGGTTAGCTCAGAAGGAGGCGGGTTCGTCTTTCGCACATACGGGAGGAAGCGATGCACACTCAGCAAAGATGCTGGGAGATGCCTATACAGAATTCCCGGGGAAATCGGCTGAAGAGCTATACCGGACAATCAAGCGAAAGGAGACGAAACCTGGCGGCGGACCCGCTCCGTTGAGACACTGGATTTTCTGGAACATGGAGATTGCTCAGGGAGTCGGTAAGAGGCTAATCGCATCCTTTAGAGGGGAGGAGCATACACCCGACGACCCTTTGGGAAAGGTGGACCAGATGCGCCGCCACAATAAGGTTATCGCAATGGGCGGCTGCATGGCGTTCCTGGCGACCCCTCTGCCTTTAGTGTGTGGTATAATAGGCGAGGGATGGATTCGCTGGAAAGGACGCAAGAAATGGAAAGAAGCCAGCTCTGAGTGGATAATGGCAAAGGGAAGTTTAAGGTGAAAACAAAAATGGATGGAAATTTGACTATATCAGTCGTAATTCCGACTTATAACGAAGAGGAGAATATCGGTAGGCTTCTTGATGCTCTTCAGAGGCAAACGAGAATTCCTGATGAGGTCATCGTTGTTGATGATGGTTCAAACGATAGAAGAGACGCTTATTTGAAGACTTCGGGTTACAATAGTGCAATTCCTGTTCATTTTGGTGGTGACGTGGAATTCTGGAGACGCTTAAACAAAGAGGGGAAGTGTGTCCACGACACTTCGATAGTTGCTAGGCATAACTCAGGATATAAGTGGAAAGCAGTTGGTATTGCTATCGTAATTTCCGGAGTGATACTTGTAGTAGGCATGGTCGTTGGGTATTAAGGAGGAAAGAAAAATGGATATGTGTAGAAAAAAGTATATATGCGGTGGATGTGGGAAGGTAATAATAAGTGAAAAGAGGCCACACGGCTGGAATAAAATTTGCAATAGCCCGGGGAGGTATATATGTGACCAATGTAGAGGAGAGATGGGAACACCTGCTTTTCAGCATGATGCGCTCTCGCCTACTTCTATCGCACTTGCAATTGCATCATCATGAACAGTATAAGTGCCCCGTTCAAATTTTCGGGATTATGGTGACAGGAGTTTTTTGCCAGGAGGATGAGAGAATGGACTCGAAATGCCTGAATACCGCATTTCGGGAATATGTTCTGTG
>QBUL01000021.1 GCA_013180605.1 Candidatus Methanophagaceae archaeon GoMg1
AAGATTAGCACAAGACCAGAAATCAGAGAGAAGAAAAACGATTCCGGCTCCTTGATCTTTGCTTTTTCTCGTGTAAATCTGTGTAATCTTGTGGTTACTTTTCGGAATGACTATAAACAAACGAGAACCATGCTCCCTCTCTATATTGACCTCTCTGGTAAAAGAATCGTTGTATTTGGTGGAGGTACGATTGCAGAGCGGAAACTACGGCAGATATTGGAAACGAACGTAGAAAGCGGGGAGATAAATGTAGAAGTTTACAGCCGCGATTTCACGCATTGGATAGAAGAGACGCGGGAAAAGGGGGAGATACAGTGTTTCAGGTGTGATTTGCGTACTCAGAATCTGAAAGACCTTGTAAAAAGGGCTTTTTTAATCCTCGTGTGTACCGATGATGAAACGCTGAACACGCGTATTTTAAAAGCAGCGGCGAAGTTTGACGTCCTCGTTAATTATAGAGACGAAGGAGATGCTTTTATGTCTTCCGTTGTAAACAAGGGTGGATTCCTGATTTCCGTCTCTACGCGTGGAAAAGGGCCTGCAATGGCACGATATATGAAGGGTCAGATTATGTCGCTTATAGAAGATAAAGAAGAAAAGATGCTGCAAATCCAGACCAGGCTCAGGAGATATTTAAAAGAAGAGAGGGATTTAGAAGAATCCAAAAGGAGGGCGATTTTGAACCAGGTTTTGAACGATACGGAATGCTGGGCTGCTCTTGATGCTCCAGTCAAAGTAGCAGAAACGCGTATATTAAAAATTGTGGAGGATAAATACACAGAATATAACAAGAAAACAAAAACAAATTATAGACACAGATTAACGCAGATTAACACGGATGATAAGAATCAATAGGGTAGGACTAAAATAAATCTGCGTAAATCAGTGTCCTAAATAGAAGGACGCAATACCATACATACAAATGCAAATATAAACCTAAAATGCACAAAATCGGCTCTTTATGGTTTTCGCATAAAAAGTGCAGTGTAGATGAACTTGAAGAGATAGCGGAGAGATTGAATCCAAGCATATTTGCCGGTGACCCGCGTGTGTGTGGCTATGTGGTTATAAAAACGTGTAACCGTGTAGAGGCATACATCAGCGCGGAAAAATCAAGGACCGTGTTAGAAGAAGTCGTTAACCGGTTGAAATTAGAAAATAGCGGGATTTTCGTGGGTAAGGATGCCTTAGAGCATCTTATGCGAGTTGCTTGTGGGCTCGAAGCGATGATAGTAGGCGAAGACCAGATTCTAGGGCAGATAAAGAAGTGCTATCTGGAAAGCAAGCTTGAAGGCACGATGGACCGTCTTCTGGACATGGCATTTGACAGGGCGATAAAAACGGCGAAGCGAGCGAGGAACGAAACGAGAATAAACGAAGGGTCCGTTTCTATTGGCTCCGCAGCGGTTGAACTTGCAGAATACGTAACCTGGGGACTAGACGGAAAAAGCATACTTGTAATTGGTGCAGGGGAAATGGGAACGCTGGTAGCAAGAGCCATTTCAGAAAAAAAATTAAAAGCCATGTTTATTGCGAATCGAACGTATGAAAGAGCGAAGAGACTTGCAGAAGAGGTTGGCGGTAAGGCGGCAAAGCTGGATGAAAGTGAGCGGTGTCTCTCTGTTTGTGACGTCGCCATAAGCACTACCTCAGCGCCGCATTATGTTCTGGATTGTGATTTGATGAAACGCGTAATGGCACATCGTAGAAATGATAACGACCTTCTCATTATAGACATAGCCAATCCAAAGGACGTGGAGGAGAGAGTTGGGGAGATAGAGGGGGTGGAATTGTATAATCTGGACAGTTTATATGAGATAAGTGAGGAGAACCTGAAAAAGCGGCTTTCTGAGGTATGTAAAGTAGAACTAATAATAAAGGAAGAGATAGAACGGTTTAAAACGATTTTAAACCGCAAAGAGATAGAACGGGTTATTGCATTGATTCACAAACACGGCTCTCGGATAAGAGGAGAGGAGATAAGTAGGGCGCTCGGCTATATTGATAAAGGCAGGGACCCGAAGGAGGTATTGGAAGGGTTTTCACATGCCGTTTTGTCTAAAACTTTCCATTTGCCAACCCGGATACTCAGGAGTTATGCGGTAATGCGAGGTGCGGGTTCAGGTGAGAATGATGATGATGACGGTAAAGATAACAACAATAATAACTGTGATTTTATAGATTTTCTTATGGATGAGTTCGAGAAGGAAATGGGCAAGTCACGAACCTCAGACTCGGACTGAAGGAGTCCCTTTGATGAACCTTCTTGTAGAAAAATCTGAAAGAAAACAAGTCATAGCACTGTCGAATTTTCTAGTGAAATTGCTATATATATTCTTAAAATTCACCGCAGAGCACACGGAGAACGCAGAGGCACCAGAAAGCCCGAGCACTGATTGAAACAGTTTTAAAACTCTGCCTACTCTGTGCTCTCCGCGGTAATAAATCACTATATTTTTAGATAATGCCCTTTAAAAGTAACAAAAGTAATAAACTAATATTAAATCAAAGCAAAATTGGGA
>QBUL01000173.1 GCA_013180605.1 Candidatus Methanophagaceae archaeon GoMg1
AATTTTTGATAATCGGACGCAGATGAACGCAGATAATCAGGATTTTAAATATAATGAATTGACGGAGAAGATTATGAGAATGCAATGATGATAGAACTTAATTTTGGCACTAAACCGGAAGTTAAATGTAAGGCATTTGATAATTTGAGAAAATAGTTTTCTGCGTAAATCTGCGTAAATCTGCGTCCTAAATAGGTAGCAGTATTATACTCTATATAGCCACAAGAAATGAAAGAAGAGGAAAGGAATAAAAAGCTCAAAACGGCAAGAACCATAGCGGATTATCAATTTGGCCGCGGTGCCGGTGAAACCCTGTTCCCTGATACGGATACCGTGGAATTTATGCTCTCAAAGACAAGAAGAATAGCGCAGATAAAAGATAACGGAACGCGAATTGCAACCCTGAGGAGTGTTGACGGACTACTAACGCTGAGTATAGAAGGAGCAAAGAGATTGCATCGGTTTTTTGAATATCCCGGAATACGAGTGGTTATGAACGAAGAGAGCAGTGAATTTATAAAGGACGGAAGAACCGCGTTTTGCAAACACTTAATCGACGCTGACCCCGCGATACGGGCTTATGATGAGGTTATATTGGTGGATGAGCACGATAATCTACTTGCCACGGGGAAAGCTATGCTATCGGGAGAAGAGATGAAAAAGTTCGGGCACGGTGTAGCAGTAAAAGTGAGATATGGTGCCTCATAGGGCCAAACTTATAGTATAACAAACAATGGTATTTCTTTGGTAAAGCTTTTTTTGTAGATAACAAGGAAAAACGAATGAGGGTGGAGATGGGAAGAGAGCGGGGTAAAATTCCGATAGAAGGAGCAATCGGGGACGAGCTAAGAAAGGGCGAGCTGAGTCTTGGTACCGCAGAATCTTGCACGGGTGGACTGCTATCGCATAGAATAACAAATGTCTCGGGCAGTTCAGACTATTATAAAGGCGGCATCGTGGCTTATTCAAATGAGGTAAAGCAAAAAATCCTACACGTTGCTGAGAAAACCTTGGAAGAAAAAGGCGCGGTGAGCGCAGCGTGCGCGCGTGAGATGTCGAGCGGAGTAAGAAATCTGCTGGATGCCGATATCGGGATTGCAACCACGGGCATTGCAGGACCCACAGGGGGTACGCCGGACAAACCCGTTGGTTTAGTTTATATAGCATTGGCAACAAAAGAATACGCCTACCATGAGAAACATATCTTCCAGGGAGATAGGGGAGAGAACAAACGCGAAGCGGTAGACGCTGCACTTGAGATGCTAAAAACATTTCTAAACAGGGCTCGTAGCTCAGAAAGGTAGAGCAGCGGGCTTTTAACCCGTCGGTCGCGGGTTCAAATCCCGTCGAGCCCGTTAGTATAGTACAGTCGAAACAAATGAAGAAGGAAAAAGTTTCTATACAGGAACATGAATTAGTACCCAAGCACGAGATAATGGAGGCAGAAGAGATAAGAGAGCTTTTGGATAAATATAAAATAAAAAAGGAACAATTGCCTAAGATAAAATTATCTGACCCTGTGATAAAGGAGATAAAAGCAGATGTGGGAGATGTAGTGAAAATAAGAAGGCAAAGCAGAACAGCGGGAAAGGCATTATTTTACCGATTAGTTATAGAATAGAACAGAATAAAATATGATAGACCGTAGCGTTCTTTCAAAAGCATACTTGAAGGGTGGGAAAATAGCGCAGCATCAGCTTGATTCTTTTAATTATTTCCTCGAGCACGGCATGCAAAAAATAATAGATGAGCAGCCGTATGTAGAAACGTCCATCACGGGTGAAGACGAAAAAGGAAGGTATAAAAGGGGTGTAATACTTGGTAAAATAAGCGTGGGCAAGCCAAAGACAAGCGAAGCAGATGGTTCTTATGAATCAATTTTCCCTGCACAGGCGCGATTAAGGAATTTGCACTATTCCGCCCCCATATATCTGGGAATGCAGTTGGTAAAGAAATATGAAAGCAGTGAAACAGAGGCAGAGACAGCAGCGGAAACAGAGATAGAAGCAGAAGGCGAGGAGGAGAAAATCGAAATTGGTACCCTCCCAATTATGCTGAAATCAAAAAGATGCAACCTTTACGGGCTTTCCGAGCAGGAGTTGATTGATAAAGGCGAAGACCCCCTTGACCCCGGAGGCTATTTCATCCTGAATGGTTCTGAGCACGTAATAATCACGCTGGAAGACCTCGCACCAAATCGGATATTTGTGAATTTTGAGGAGAAATACGGGATTAAAAACGCCGTTTCTAAGGTATTTTCACTTAAACAAGGATTCCGAGTGCCCACACGTGTGGAGATAAGTAAAAGAGGCATGCTTGAGGTCTCTTTCCCCGCCGTCGGTCGAAAAATAGAGTTTGTTATGCTTATGCGAGCATTGGGACTCGAAAATGACGATGAGATATTAAGAACCGTCTCCGATGACCCACAAATACGGAAATACATCCGTGATGATAACATAGAAGAGAGCGAGATACATACAAAAGAGGAAGCAATGGATAAACTGGGTCGTAAAGTCGCATCCACGCAGGCAAAGGAGTACCGAGAGAGGCGCATTAATTATATCTTCGACCGTTATTTCCTCCCTCATCTTGACACGTGGATAGCGAAGGCGCATTTCATAGGAAGAATGGCAGAATCATGTTATGAACTTTCTCTGGGTAGGAGGGACGAAGATGATAAAGACCATTATGCAAATAAACGACTGAAACTCGCAGGCGACCTGATGGAGGACCTCTTCAGGGTCTCGTTCACAAGGCTGGTACGCGATATGCGGTATCAATTGGAACGTGCGAATATGCGAAACCGTGAACTGAAAATCAGCACGGCTATTCGGACGGATGTGCTCACTGAACGAATACGGCATGCATTGTCAACTGGGAATTGGGTGGGTGGCAGAGCAGGTGTTTCTCAATTGCTGGAAAGGAGCAATTACATAGCTACGTTGAGCCATATGAGACGGATAATTTCGCCCCTATCAAGGGCGCAGCCCCACTTCGAAGCGCGTGATTTGCATCCCACACAATGGGGTAAAATCTGTCCAACTGAGACGCCGGAAGGCCCCAATTGCGGTTTGGTGAAGAATTTCTCGCAGATGGTTGAATTATCCGTAGGGGAAGACCACGAGAACTTCAAAAGTACGTTACTTGAACTTGGTGTTATCTCCCCTGCTCGCTCTTTACAAATAAGCGCGGAAAAACGAGCTCGTGTGTTCGTGAATGGTGATTTCGTTGGATTCTCGACCGAGCCGGATACGTTTGTGGAGGCAGTAAGAAAGAAGAGAAGAAAGGGTGAACTATCATCTCAGGTGAATATCGCCCACTATATGGATAGAAAGGATATAATAATAAATTCTGATAGGGGAAGGGCAAGAAGACCGGTTATAATAGTAGACCATGGCATTCCACTGGTTACCGAATCGCACATTGATAAACTGAGAACAGGCGATATGGACTTCGATGGACTGGTAAAGGCAGGTGTAATCGAGTATTTAGACGCAGAAGAGGAGGAGAATGCACTGATAGCACTAAACGAAGAGGACTTAACAAAAGCAAATGGAGGGGATGAATATACGTATACGCATCTCGAAATAGACCCATCTTTGATTTTGGGCATTGTTGCAGGGTTGATTCCGTATCCTGACCATAATTCGTCACCGCGTAACACGATGGGCTGTGCGATGTTGAAGCAATCTTTAGGACTTCCAACGGCAAACTATAAATCACGTGCTGATACACGGGTACATCTTTTGCAGTCTCCGGAGAATCCGATAGTAAAAACGAGGACTGCAGACCTTATTTCACATGATAAAAGACCGGCGGGGCAGAATTTTGTCGTTGCCGTTTTAAGCTATGCCGGGTATAATATGGAAGACGCATTGATTTTTAACCGCGCTGCAATAAACCGTGGATTGGGAAGAAGTTATTTCTTCAGATGCTATGAAGGTGAAGAGAGAAGGTACCCAGGCGGAGAGGTGGATAGATTTGAGATACCGGATATGGAGATTGGAGGCGTGAGGAGCCATGAAGCGTATAGCCTGCTTGACGAGGAAGGGATAATAAATTCGGAAACGGAAGTAGCACCAAACGACGTATTAATAGGGAAGACAAGCCCACCAAGGTTTTTAGAGGAAAGCACAGAACTTCTAACTCCTTTAGAAAGAAGAGATACTTCCATTTGTACTCGCTCTAACGAACGCGGGATAGTAGATTCGGTTGTACTTATGGAATCAAGCAGCAGCAGACGTTTATCTAAACTCAGTGTTCGAGACCAGAAGATACCAGAGATAGGTGATAAATTCGCATCCCGGCACGGTCAGAAGGGCGTGATAGGCCTAATTGTGCCACCAGAGGATATGCCATTTACAGAAGGAGGAATCATTCCTGATATGATCCTAAATCCTCATGCCATTCCATCGAGGATGACGGTGGGGCACGTGCTGGAGATGATAGGTGGGAAAGTGGGCGCATTGGAAGGGAGAGCCATAGATGGAACCGCTTTTACCGGTGAGCCCGAGGAAGACTTAAGAAACGCGCTTAAGCGTGCTGGTTTTTCACCTGCGGGTACGGAAGTGATGTATAATGGAACAACCGGGGAGAAAATAAAAGCAGATGTCTTTATTGGCGTCGTGTATTATCAAAAGCTATACCACCTAGTATCGGCAAAGATGCATGCACGTGCAAGGGGACCCGTGCAGATATTAACAAGGCAACCTACAGAGGGAAAAGCAAGAGAAGGCGGGCTTCGTTTCGGCGAGATGGAAAGAGACGTACTGATAGGTTATGGAGCTGCGATTTCGCTGAAGGACAGATTATTGGATGAATCTGACCGCGTTGTTGAACTGGTCTGTGGACATTGTGGTATGATTGCATCGAAGGACCAGAAAACAGGGTCCGCGTATTGTCCAAACTGTGGTGCGGACACCGATATATACCCTGTGGAGATGAGTTATGCATTCAAGCTTCTGCTGGATGAGCTGAAAGTGCTGTGTATCGCACCGAGACTGGAACTAGAGGAGACAGTCTGAACGAAAATGAGAACGAAAAGAATAAAAGGGATAAAATTCGGACTGCTATCGCCAAAGGAGATAAGGAAGATGAGTGCTTCGAAGATAATAACTGCCGATACCTATGGTGAAGACGGCTTTCCAATAGAGATGGGGTTGGTGAACCAGCGAATTGGAGTTATTGACCCTGGATTGAGATGCAAAACCTGCGGTGGTCGAATGGGTGAATGTCCCGGTCATTTTGGGCACATCGAGCTTGCTGCACCTGTTATACACATAGGCTATGCAAAGTTGATTTATCGAATGCTAAGTGTGACATGCAGGGAGTGTGGCATGGTTTTGCTGGAAGATGCGTATTTTCTGTTCTCCGTCTCGGATACGGAGTTAGAACACGACTTGAAGCGTGAAATCATCTCGGAGAAATGGCACAAGGAATTCGGTGACAACGGCTTCACGCTTTCGACTAACGCCAGCATCACAAAAGAGAAAAACGACGAATGGGCAATAACCGATAAAGAACTATTTATTATCAGGAAAGAGGAAGGAAAACTAAACGTTTACGATGCTGGCGAAAAGGGGCGTTTTTTAAATGATATAGAACTGGGAAAAGGGAAGCAACCCGGCGTTGGCGAAGCAGTGAAGCGTATGTTCAAAGAAGCAGCTAAACACACGGTATGCAGCCATTGTGGGGATCATTTATTCGATTTAGCCGCGGATGCGAGATTAGTGAATATCTTAAACAAAGGAGAAGATGTTATTTCAAAAGAATTGAGGAGGAAGTTCGCTACTGAGGGACATGGGCTTAGCAAAAATCCGTCCATTAAAAAGGAAACAGACAATAAATGGCTGATAACGGACAAAGATAAGAGATACATCGTCAAAAAAGGAAATGGTAAGCTAACTGTTGACTGCGGCACACCTCAGCGAGTCATAAAATTCGATAAACCCTCTACATACATAGAGATAGACGAAAAAGAGAGAAAGCGAAGATTAATGCCTAGTGATGTGAGAGAACGACTTGAAAAAATACCTGATGAAGATATAGCTCTCTTCGGAATGAGCCCGAAAAGTGCGAGACCCGAGTGGATGATTCTTACGGTATTGCCCGTTCCTCCGGTAACCGCAAGACCTTCCATCACGTTAGAGAGTGGGCAACGAAGCGAGGATGACCTAACGCATAAATTGGTAGACATCATACGAATCAACCACCGATTTATGGATAATCGTGCTGCGGGTGCGCCACAATTGATAATTGAAGACCTCTGGGAACTTCTTCAGTATCACGTAAGTACATATCTCGACAACGAAATTGCAGGTATACCACCTGCGAGGCATAGAAGTGGGAGACCACTTAAGACAATGACACAGCGACTAAAAGGAAAAGAAGGCAGATTTAGAGGGTCGTTATCGGGAAAACGAGTTAATTTCTCCGCTCGAACGGTTATATCACCCGCTCCTGATATAGATATAGACGAAGTCGGCGTGCCCGAAGAGATAGCAAAAGAGTTGACCGTCAACGTTAACGTAACTGAAAGAAACATTGACCTCCTGAAGGAAACCGTAAGAAGGGGAAACGAACATCCGGGTGCGAATTATGTACGAAGAGCAGATGGTAAAAAGGTAAAAATAACCGAAACCAATTACGAGACGTTAGCAGAGGAGCTGGGCATTGGGTGGAAGGTAGAAAGACATCTCCGTGACCGGGACATCGTGCTGTTCAACAGACAGCCCTCGCTACATAGAATGAGCATAATGGCACACTATGTGCGTGTGATGCCCGGTAAGACATTCAGGTTAAATCCTACTGTTTGCCCGCCATACAACGCTGATTATGACGGTGATGAGATGAACCTTCACGTATTGCAGTCCGAAGAAGCGAGGGCAGAAGCGAAGATCCTGATGGCTGTGCAGCACAACATAATATCACCCCGATTTGGCAGACCGATTATAGGCGGTATTCACGACCACGTCTCAAGTCTGTTTTTACTTACGTATGAAGAAAAGAAATTTGACCGTGAAGAAACGCTGGAGATATTGAAGGGGATAGAGATAGACGATTTAAGAGAGCCTGCGGGAACTTTTAGGTCTAAGGTTTCAGGTTTGGGGTTTGAGGACAGACCTTACTGGACAGGGAAACAAATATTCAGCATGATACTACCCGCGGGATTGAATTTACAATTTCAGGGTAAGGTCGGCGGGGTTACGATACGAGACGGGAATCTGGAAACGGGCGTGATAGACGAAATCGCCGTGGGCTCGTTCAAGGGGAAAATAATTGACCGAATAGTCCGACAATACGGGGAAGAAGCAGCGAAAAAGTTTATAAACGATCTCGCTCGGCTTGCTACCAATTATATCCTGCGTGCTGGTTTTAGCTTTGGCATAAGTGATGAGGACATACCGAGAGCAGGAGAGCAGCAAATAAGAGAAGAGACGATGCGTGAGGCGGAGCACAAAGTTGACGAGTTGATAAGGGCGTATGAGGCAGAAGAGCTCGAGGCTTTACCCGGAAGGACGGTAGAGGAGACGTTGGAACTGCGGATAATGGAGACTCTTGGTCGTGCAAGAGATGAGGCAGGAAGCATCGCAGAGCGGTATCTCGGAATAGAAAACGCAGGTGTGCTTATGGCAAAGTCAGGTGCTCGGGGCTCACTGCTCAATTTAACGCAAATGGCTGCATGTGTAGGGCAGCAATCCGTCAGGGGCGAAAGGATAAAGAGAGGATACCGAGGGAGAACTCTGCCTCATTTTAAACCTGCTGACCGCAGTGCAAAGGCACATGGTTTTGTAAGACCTTCTTTCAAGGAAGGGCTATCACCCACTGAATATTTCTTCCACGCTGTTGGCGGGCGAGAAGCATTAGTGGATACCGCAGTCCGTACCTCCCAGAGTGGATACTTCCAGAGGCGGCTTATTAATGCTTTACTTGACCTCGAAGTGAAAGATGATGAAACGGTAAGGGAAACAAGGGATACAATCGTGCAATTTAAATATGGCGAAGATAGCGTGGACCCCTCCGCGTGTGAATATGGTAAAGTGGTAGACATAGATGAGATAATAAAAGACGTAATGGCAGGGACAGGGACAGGAGCATAAGCATATTATGCAAACAAAGGAAGAAGTAACGAAAGAATTGACGGGGGCGGGAGTAGAGCAGGAGATAGCAGAACTAATAGGGGGCGAGTTTATGCTGGCAGAGCTAACCGATGGGCTCGATAAACTATTAGATTCCGAGGAGGTAGAAGAGGAATGCGCAGAAGATATAATGAGAATGGCGGGCAGGGAAGAGGAAGGCGAGATAAAATCAGGGAACATAGAGCTAAAGGTGAATGAAAGCGAGATACCAAAACGCATAAAAGACGAATTGAAGAAGAAGTTAAGAGCTATAAGGATGGAACTAAACAATGAAAAGCTGGATGCGATTTTAAATGGGGTCACAGAGAAATATAACAAATCGAAGGTGGTGCCACGGGAAGCCGTTGGAATAGTCGCAGCGCAGTCTATCGGCGAGCCAGGAACTCAGATGACACTACGAACTTTTCATTACGCGGGTGTTGGTGCGATATACATAACGCTTGGATTACCGCGAATAATAGAGGTAGTAGATGCACGGAAAAACCCTTCTACACCTGCAATGAAGATAAAGTTAACAGGGGAGTATGCACTGAGTAGAAACAAGGCAGAGGAACTGGCAAGGGAAATAGGAAAGACTTACATAAGAGATATAAAAAGCAAAGTAGAAGCATCCAGAGAGGATATGTCGGTGTGGGTTTCGCTACGTGAGGAGGAACTGGAGAGAAGGCATATAGAAAAAGAAGAAGTAAAAGAGAAAATAGAGGGTATTGATTCGGATGTGCACGTAGAGGAAACGGAAGAGGGTAAGTTGCGAATACATATGCCGAATAAGCCCTACCACGAGTTGCGAAAGCTTGAGAAGGAGGTGAATAACTTATCAGTGAAGGGAATAGAAGGAATAAAGCGTGGAATAGTGAGAAAAGAGAACAAAGGAGATGGGGAATATATGCTGTACACCGAGGGCTCGGCACTGAAAAAGGTGCGGGGGATTGAAGGCGTAGATTTTAGCAGGACAACAACGAACAACATAGCGGAAATAGCAGATGTTCTGGGCATAGAAGCAGCTCGTAATGCGATAATTGATGAGATGATGAATACATTAGAGGAGCAGGGGCTGGATGTGGATGCTCGACATGTAACGTTAATTGCTGATGCGATGACGATGGAGGGTGAAGTGAAGTCGATAGGAAGGCATGGATTAGCGGGAGGGAAAGTTTCAGTTCTCTCAAGAGCCGCTTTTGAGGTTACCGTGGACAATCTACTGGAGGCAGCTATGTATGGCGAAACGGATGAGTTAAAAGGGGTTACGGAAAACGTGATTGTGGGCCAACCCATAAAATTGGGAACAGGAGCAATAGAATTGGTAGCAAGAGGAGGATGAGAAAGGATAAAATGGCAGAGATAAAAAGCAAGTCAGTTGAAATTTCCGATATGAACAGAGAATTACAAAAAGTGATAAAAAGCGGTAAAGTATTGATAGGGTCGAATGAGACATTAAAAGCGCTGAGGGGGGAAGGAGTAGTAGTAAAGGCGGTCATTTACGCTTCTAACTGCCCTGAAGAGATAAAAGAGAGATTCAAAGAAATAACTAAGCAGAAAAAAGGAAATATACCTTTTTATGAATATCCCGTTAATAGCATTGAACTCGGGCTTGCATGTGGTAAACCGTATTCAATAGCTTCTCTATGCCTTCTTGATACGGGGAAATCGGACATATTACGGCTTATTGAAAAAGAAAAAAAAAGAGGTGATGGAAAGTGACCGTGAAGTTAGATACGGATGGAATAAGGTATATCGGAGTATTTGAGCATCTTACAGGAGCAGGAGTTAGGGATTGCCTGGTGAATAATGAAGAGAACAAGGTGACAATGGTGATAAAAAAGGGGGACATGAGCATAGCGATAGGTAAGGGAGGCGCGAATGTAACCAAGGTAAAAAAGCTGTTAAAAAAGGAGATAGAACTGGTGGAGCACTCCACAGATGTAAAGGAATTCATAGAAAACCTGCTTCGCCCTGCTTATGTGAAGAGCGTAGAGCTGTTGACCAGAAATGGGCAGAGATGTGCATACGTGGAAGTTTTCAATAAAGACAAGGGCATTGCAATAGGAAGGAACGGCGAGAAGATACAGAGGGTAAAGGTATTAGTAAAGAGAAATCAAGATATAGATAACGTGATAATAGTATAATGAGGTGAGAGGTATGAGTGGTCAGATGGCTCAAATCCCAAACCTGACAAAGGTACAAACCGAGGTAATAAGATGGGAAGAGGACTATACGCAGCAAGGAAGGCGAAGAATAGCCAAAGGAAGTCCAGGTGGAAGAATCCTAGCTTTGTTCGAAGAGTATTGAAATCGACCAAGAAAGCTGACCCTATGGAGGGGGCGCACATGGTACGGGCGATTGTTCTGGAGAAGGTAGGGATAGAGGCGAAACAGCCGAATTCCGCAATACGCAAATGCGTCCGTGTTCAGTTAATCAAAAATGGCAAGCAGGTTACCGCTTTTTGCCCTGGCGATGGTGCAATAAAGTTTATAGACGAGCATGATGAGGTATTGATAGTAGGAATGGGAGGAAGAAAAGGGAGGTCGTATGGAGACCTCTCAGGTGTACGGTTCAAGGTGGTGGCGGTAACGGACATCGCATTAGACCAATTAGTAAAGGGAAAGAAGGAGAAAGTCCTCAGGTAGATGGTGTGTGGAAATGGCATTTGATAAAATATTTGATAGATGGGACATTTCGGAAGTGGAGATACAGGATATAGGCGTGGAAAGGCACGTCAGTCTCAAGCAGGTATCTATGCTGCATAGTGGAGGCAGACATGCAAAACAGCAGTTTGAGCAAGCAAAAGTTTGCGTGGTTGAGCGGCTCATTAACAAATTAATGCGGACGGAAAGGAACACGGGAAAGAAACTAAAAGCATACAAAATCGTCAAGAATGCCTTTGAGTTGATTTATGAACGCACAAAGGAGAATCCTGTTCAGTTGCTTGTGCATGCAATCCAAAACGCTGGTCCGAGGGAAGAGACAATCAGACTGCGATTTGGCGGTATAATGGTTCCTAAGCCCGTGGATGTAACCTCGCAACGAAAAGTAGACTTGGCACTGCTCTTCATCGCGCATGGGTCAGAGAAATGCGCATTCAAGACCCGACGAAGTATAGAACAATGCCTTGCGGATGAGATAATAAATGCGGCAAAAAACAAGAAGTGCCATTCGATAAGCAAGAAGGAGGAGAAAGAACGGATGGCAAGGGCAGCGAGGTAAAATTCGTGCGTATCGACGAAAATTATAACCACAAGATTACACAGATTCTCACGAGATTATAGTCAGTCATCACAAATTAACCCGAATTTATTGTGCCAAATAATCAGTGCAAATCCGTGTCTGGGGGTTAAAAAGACACTGATTAACGCAGATTAACACAGATGACCAGATTACCTTTATTTTCGGGTGAAACGAATGTGATTGGCTATATCCCTATTTATCGACAATCTTCCTCGCAAATACCAAAAACTCTCTAATTGCATTTGCAGGGTCATCACTGATTAAACTCTCACAAACATTTCCTTCGGAACCGTTATGGAAATGCTTGGGAAAGGTTTTAACATTCTCGGAATCACCTCTAATGCCCTCTTTATTGTCTCCTTTTCTGCTTCAAGGTGATCTAACTTAAAGAAATTTTCCCATATGTCCCTTCTTCTTCTATTTCTCCCTTTTTATATCGGTCTTCGAATTCTTCTATTGACAAGATCCCATATTTTTTTTTGCAATATTAAATATCTCGGACTCGCAATGTCTGAGTTTAATGTGCAGATATGTTTTTAGGCTCTCTTTTTCTAAGTTCTCTTTTCCCATGTTCAACATTGAAGAGATTTTGGGTATTACACCCATTTTTTCCCCCTCACAAGTATTGAAATAATCCGCTCGTTATAAAAGCTTTTCGGTTGCTTTCTTTCTTAAAGAATAATCTTGTGGAAATCTGTGTAATCTGAGGGGTTATTTTTCGGAATGACTTTATTTCAACCCTCACCTACGCTTCGTATTCCGTTTCGCAAATAGAGAAGGCAAATGGATTGCGTAAGAACCATTCTCTTTTATCCCCATTACTATCTCTTTCTTCTCTAATAACGCATCTAAGTTGAGCTCATACACGCCCGGGCTCAAAATCCTTAAGCTCTCTATTCTCTCCTCTTCTTCCGGGGATGGCATTTTCCCCTCTATCTTTATCCGGTCCACTAGCTCGGCTGCGGTTATCACCTCGCCTTCTTTTAGATACAGAAAAAGATTTCCGCCACACTCAGGGCAGCCATATAACATCTCTTTCGTTAGCTTCTCAAATTTCTTCCCGCATTTCAGACATTTATGCATCTTGTTGTATATAATGTATAGCCTCCATCTATTTGAGACACAGATTTACACTGATTTACGCAGATTTATTTTAGTTTAACCGTGTTGATTCTTATCATCTGTGTTAATCTGCGTTAATCTGTGTCTGTAATTTATTTTCTGTTTTCTTGTTTGTTGTGTAATCTTGTGGTTTCAAATTGCCGAAATGATCGCACTTATCAAATCATTATCTTTCTTTATCGTGTGCATCGTATTCGCGGGTCCTATTACGGTAAGCCGTGTCTTTCTTCGCAGATTTAAAAACCCTCTTTTGGTTGGATACCCATTCATCTCTATTCCCGGGAAGTCTTCGTTTACTTCCGTCATTGTGAGTTCTATCAACTTCATCTGCTCCTCTGACGTCAGACCACCTTCCAGCACCACTATATTCCCTGACTTCACGCCATCTAACACAAATCGCAGCTTCTCCATCGAGCCCATTGAATTTATTTTATCTTCCGAGACCAGGTCCATCTTTACTTCCATTTTACCGGAACCTCCTTGCCATTTCCTCATACAACATCTCCATGTTCTCCCCTTTCAGTGCAGATATAGGAATGACGGGGTGCTGAGGAAAAGCATTCATTATCCTTTCGGGAGCGGCATCTGCTAAGTCCACTTTATTTGCCGCGATAATAATGGGCGTGCCTCGTGCTTCCATATTACCGATGATTATCACGTTAGTTTGCGTATATGGATCTTCCGTAGCATCCATCAGGAGCACAACGCCATCAATATCGTCGAGCCACTTTATCGCCTCTATAACACCTTCCGTCGCCTCTTTCGCCCTCCTTTTCGCCTCCTCCTCTTCCAACCCATAAGCCATAAAGTCGTGAAAATCTATTTTTGTCGCTAATCCCGGTGTATCCACCACATCCAGCTTCAACTTCCTTTTTGCTCTTTCTTTTCTTTCTTTTACCTTTGGCTCCGGGTCTGAACCGTGATTGGGATCGGGACTTTGCACCGATTTCAATTTCAGGTCTATCATTATGCCACTCCGCCTGACCGCTCTTCTCGTTTCGTGTGGCATGCCCGAGGCTGCACCTATATCCTCGTTCTCATCTACAAAAGTATGGATTATCCTATTCGCTAAAGTCGTTTTCCCGGCATTCGGAGGTCCATAGATGCCGATTTTCGGCGTTTTCCTCCTGAAAAAGAAAGCCATTAATAACCTTGATAAAATCCCTTTCCCTCTTTTCTTTGGCTTCATCTCTTTACTCCAAAATATGCGCTTATACACTTAAATTTAATATGTTTACTCGTTCATACATAATGTCTTTATTATTCTTAAATTTAAATATTCCCATAACGCATAATCAACAAGAAATTATAGGCACAGATTAACGCTTGTGGGCTCTGCCCACATCCCCGCAAGCCATGAAATGGCTTAATTAACACAGATGATAAGAATCAACACGGTTAAACAAAAATAAATCTGCGTAAATCCGTGTAAATCTGTGTCTTAAATAGAAGGAAGTATAGTTTATATACAAGAACAAAAGCAGGAGACAATTGCGGGGAGTTCTGATTCTGATAGCGAGGACGAAAAATTGGTTGAAATAAAAGGAACAGAAGAGGTACTACGTGTGCGTATTCCCAAAAAAGGGAAGCGAGAAGTATTAGCCATAGTCGAGAAGATGTTAGGCGGGAGAAGAGTGACCGTGCAATGCATGGATGGAATCGAAAGAATGGCGCGAATACCGGGAAGATTAAAGCGGCGACAATGGGTAAAGATCGGTGACGTAGTAATAATAGTCCCCTGGGACTTTCAAGATGAAAAGGCAGAGCTCATTTATCGGTATAAAAGACCACAGGCGGAATGGTTAAGAAAGAGGGGTTATTTGTAGTAGAGAAATGGCTGAAAAGAGAGGAGAAGCCATTACCAAGAGGTAAAAAGAGGAAAAAGGATTATCGCGATAGAAAAACTGAGCTATACGTCCTTGACATCCCCACTTTAGAAACGCTGTATAAATTCTCAAAACGTGGAATAATAAAAGCATTGGGTGGTCCTGTAAGTAGAGGTAAGGAAGCCGTCATATTTCATGCGATAGGAGCAGAAGAGGAGGAATTGGCGATAAAGATGTACAAAATAAGCACCTCTAATTTCCATGTTATGCTCGACTATATTATCGGCGACCCCAGGTTTGAGAACATAAAGAGGGACCGCAGAAGCATCGTATTTGCATGGGCACGAAAAGAGTATAAGAATCTAAAAAGAGCTTTTGATGCCGGGGTCTGCGTTCCCGAGCCGATTGCGTATGATAAAAACGTATTGATAATGGAGTTTATAGGAAAAGAAGAGATAGCGGCACCGAAATTGAAGGACATTCCTGTAGAAGTACTTGAGCTCGATTTTGACCTCGAAGAGCTCTTCTGGCGTATCATTTCTGAGATAAAGACACTGTATAATCGCGGGAGGTTGGTGCATGCAGACCTCAGTGAGTTCAACATATTGATGAAAGGATATGCAGAGAGAGCAGTTGCAGGTGTAAGTGTGAGTGAAATTGAAATAGAGCCCGTAATAATAGATATGGGGCAGTCCCTGCTTTTAGGGCATCCCAATGCTGATGCGTTCCTCAAGCGTGATGTAAGAAATATCGTTACATACTTTAACAAACTCGGGTTAGACTGTTCTGAAGATGAAGTAATGAAGATGATAAAGAGGTAATGGGATGTTAACTGCCACCGATTACACGGATTTCTCGGATTATACAAAGAGAAAGGTTTAAAATACAAAAGGTTAATAAAAGATTAATCCGTGTAATCGGTGCAATCTGAGGTCAAAAAGCAATCGGTGGTCAAAAATGGTAACACAGTATGTCAGGATTCCGCAGGATAGAATTGGCGTGCTAATTGGACATAACGGCATCGTAAAGGAGAACATAGAGAAAAAATCAGATAGCCGGATAGAAGTAGATAGTACGGAAGGAGAAGTGTATATAGAAGGTATCGAGGGCGGAGACCCCCTGAAGGTGCTCAGAGTTGCAGACGTGATAAATGCGATAGGTAGGGGTTTCTCACCTGAAAATGCGTTCTTACTCCTTGATGACGAGTCTCTTTTATTTGACGTTATTTCTATCGCTCATCTCACGCCAAAGACACTGAAGAGGATAAAGGGACGTGTAATAGGTCGAAATGGAAGAACAAGAAGGGTAATAGAGGACATTACAGGTGTTAAAATCTCCGTTTATGGAAAGAGTATAGGCATAATAGGCTATCCACACCAGGCAATGGCTGCGCACGAGGCAATAGAAATGCTGATAAATGGTTCACCGCATAGCGCGGTCTACTCGTTCCTGGAGAAGAAGCGAATGGCAGAGGAGAGGGATTTTTTCGCCGATGACAAGCGCAGATAAAGAGGAAAGGGTACGTGAGGACGAGCGGAGAAGGATGGTAAAGGGGCTCCAGCTCAACCGTGTGCATTATCCTGGTGAGGACGTGTCGGAAGCAATGATGCGCGTTAAAAGGCATCTTTTTGTCCCCCCTAGTGTTGTGGAGCAGGCATACAGCGATTATCCACTGCCTATTGGCGAGGGTCAAACGATAAGCGCACCACACATGGTTGCAATGATGTGCGGTTACTTAGAGCTGAAGAAGGGCGAAAAAATACTTGAAATTGGTGCTGGTTCAGGTTACCATGCTGCAGTCATTGCAGAGCTAATAGGAGAAACAGGGCACGTATATTCCGTAGAAAGGATACAGTGGTTGGTGGATTTTTCGAGAGAGAATCTGAAGCGTGCAGGATATACGCACGTGACCGTGATACAGGGCGACGGAACACTTGGACTGCCTGAACATGCACCATACGACAAAATAAGCGTGACCTGTGCTGCGCCTGCAGTCCCTCCACCGCTGCTTGAGCAGCTAAGAGTAGGTGGAAAAATGGTCATACCCATCGGAAGATACCTGCAGGAGTTATATCTCGTGAAGAAGAAGGAAAAGGGGATAGAGCAGGAGAAAAAATGCGATGTGGCTTTCGTGCCTCTCGTGGGACGGTATGGATTCAAGTAAAACAAGAAAATAAATTGTAGACACAGATTAACGCAGATTAACACGGACAAGATGAAAAGAGCAAAGCCGATGCCACATTTCAATATTTACCGCAGAGAACGCTGAATTCGCAGAGGGAATTAGGTGTCAGGTGTCTGTAGCCGTTCTAACCTGCTAAACCGCTAAACCGCTAAGTTGAATAGGAGAGAGTTACTCTTTATATACAATGACAAATCCAAATGACAAATACTACATGCTCTCGCCAGCAAGCGGGAAGGTAATAAGGATACAAACTTTAGGAAAGTTTGATCAAAATGCTTCGCAAGAAAGCAGAACCATCTCTATATTTATGCATCTTCATAATGTGCACATCACTGCTGCGCCATTAGACGGCGTGGTGAAAAGAATAACGCCAGAGAAAGGCAGTTTTAAGCCCGCTTTCATCCGTGACGCTGATTTCAATACGAGAAATACAATAGAACTCATGACAAAATACGGGGATGTAAAAGTAGTGCAAATAGCGGGATTTTTTACAAGAAAAATAAAGTGCGAGGTGAACGAGGGGCAGAGCGTTGCTAAAACGGAAAGAATAGGTAAAATCTGCTTTGGCTCACGTGTGGATGTGAGCATTCCCGAAGGTTTTGAGATACGGGTAAAAGAGGGGGATAAAGTGAAGTGCAGGAAAACAGCTATTGCATCACCGTGTGCCACCAGCCCATAATATACTCGGGCAATTTAAACCCACGTTCTCGAAGTCTTTCGACCAGATGCAATGGAAGGGGGCTAAGAGCAAAAGTCGCACGCGCATAAAAAGTCGTAGGCGAAGATTCTAATATGAAACTTTCAGACTCCCGCGATAAGGGGGACTCATTACCAACGATGGAATAAACATAGCCACCATATTTCTTTTGCTCCCTGCACCATCCCTGAAGGGGTTCCGTCTCTCCAGACCACGAGAGTAAAAACAAAATATCCCCGGCTCGCGGTCTTGGTGCAAAAGGTCCGGACAAATAAGCCTCATCGCCAATGGCTCTTTTAACGTGTTGCAGCCTTATTGCGGTCATCTTCGCCACGTTTCTCGCAGGACCTAATCCACCCATTGTTACGCAGCACCGCGTCTCGAGCTTGTCAATGATCCGCTCGTAATTATCTGACCTGACGAATTTATGCACCATTGTTCGTATAATCTTTGATTCCTCATCCATTTTCTCAAACACGTTCATATAATCATTCTTCTCATTTATGGCTTCCTTTGTTTTCTGAAACAGCAGCAAAGAACCCAATTCATAAACATCGTTCATTATGCCGTGTTTGAGAAACGCATTAGCCCTTGTAGGTTTTTTCTCCCTCCCCCCCAGTTCGACCACGGTACCATAATCTTTTTCTCTTATCCTCCCAATCGAGGAATTCGTGTTCGAGACAACCGCATCAATGGTGAATTTATCGGTCTTCTCGCGCTCGATATAATCAGCGAGTTGTTTAACTACTATTTTCGGCGTTGACGTCTCACCACTGCCTGAGTTCACAAGCAGAGATATCTTATCATACTTCTTCTCCAAAACCGGTGCTGCTTCCACTATGTTTCTACCCGGGAAATCTACGTCCACCATTGTTCGCACCCATTTGTCCATTTGCCCCATTCCTATGTACAATGCGCTTTGCGATCTCCCTTCACCCACGAGAACGATACAATCCGCGGAGTTGAGGTCATCATAAAAAGCTTCAAACTCACTCTTGTTGACATTATGAACATTCTCCATCACTCCGTTGATATATCCTACCCTTTTTCTGACTTTTTTCACAGGCATAAAACTAACCACCCTACTAAGAAAAGAAATTTACCCTTGTTTATGCTTTTCGGATTTTTTCAATCAATATGCTCTTGCAACATACACTCGCCTCCCTTTCCGCGAGCAAATTATGCACTTACCCTCGCCGCTCTTTACGCTTTTTTCGACTCCTACCGCCCTATCCCCTTCTATCGGCTCTCCCAACACAGTTACACCTGCACCAAGACGCGCCACTACTTCCTGGCCGCATTTTTCGCGTTCACACAGGCATATAGAAACGATGCCAGATGCAGTGCTGCTCAGCGTTTCCATCTCCCCTTCGCTTTCAGACACGTGTGCGAAAAAAGTTTCTTTTGCACGTTTGGCGATACAGGCGTGGATTTCATTTAATGCCCGCTTCGCTTCGGGCACGACATCGTTAATTGGAACTTGCAATTTTGTGAAGTCGTCCCTTCTTACGAATACACATCTATTGTTCCTTATATCCCGTGGACCTATCTCTATTCTCAGTGGCACCCCTTTCATTTCCCACCTGTAATATTTCGCACCTGGTCGTTCCGCGGAATCATCGAAAAAAGCCCTTATTCCTGCTTCCTTTAGTTCCGCAAACACCTCAGAACAAATTTTTTCCACGTTCGTTTCTTTATTTTTCCCCTCGCTTGAATACACAATGGGCACAATAACCACCTGTATGGGTGCGACCGCAGGGGGCAGCATCAAACCATGCTCGTCACCATGAACGGATATTACCGCGGCAACACACCTTTCTGAAATGCCATAGCACGTCTGATTCACGTACTTCAACGAGCCGTCTTTATCCTCATATTTTATGTCAAACGTTCTTGCAAAAGTCTCACCAAGCAAATGGATTGTCGCAATCTGCATTGTCTTTCCGTCGGGCATAAGCGTATCAAAAGCAATAGAATACTCCGCTCCCGGGAATTTATCCCAGCTCGGTCTTTTCGTGGTCACATAAGGAACAGCAAGCACATCGAAGAAGTTTTTGTATAACGCTACCGCCTTTTTTATTTGTTCCTCTGCCTCAGCACGACTTGCGTGTGCGGTATGCGCCTCTTTAAAGGAGGTTATCTCACGCAGTCGAATAAGGGGTCTCGTATGCCTTGTTTCATATCTGAACGTGTTCACTATCTGATATATCCGGATAGGCAAGTCGCGATGTGACCTGATCCAGACCTTGAAGACAGGATATATCGCAGTCTCCGAAGTTGGGCGAAGTGCAAGAGGGACATCCAATTCGGTGCTTCCACCTTTTGTAACCCAGAAAACCTCCTCTTCAAACCCCTTTATGTGTTCGCGCTCTTTCATTAACTCTTCTTTCGGTATCAACATAGGAAACAGCGTTTCTTCATGGTCTTTATCCATCAGAGAGCGTAAAAACGCGTATGTGAGATTCCTCAGTTTATAGCCGTATGGATACCACACATATACGCCTTTCACTGGATACCGGACATCTAATATCTCAGCGCGCTTCAGTATCTCGCTATACCATTCACTGAAGTTATTCTCTTTTTGCAATACCGTTTTAGTTTCGGTTTTGTGTTGCGTGTTCATGTTCTTATTTCTATCGCATCAGGATGAGAGAAAGCCGCCGGTGGGGCTTGAACCCACGACCTGCTGATTACGAATCAGCTGCTCTACCTCTAAGCCACAGCGGCATGCATGGCACGTGAAAATGTTTTTTTTTGTGTGAACAAAAGTATTTATATAGTAAAAATAATATATATAAAACATGAAGAAAGAAGAGCTGGTACACTTGCATTTGTTATTGGCTCAGTTGAAGAAGCACTGTGAGGAGAACGGCGCGGGCTGTGATTTCGCGAAGTACAACGACCTGGGTATCTCCCCGTTTCAGGTGCACCGAAGCAAAGAAGAGCACAAGCAGGCTGTTTTTGTTCTTGGTGCCGAACTTGCGTCACTAGCCGCAAGAGATAATAGCCCTTTCTTGTAAGGCAAGCAAAAGAAGCAATTTTCGCTTAGTTAGTGGAATCGTGCCCCTTCAAAAAGGATGATGAGGTTGGTTTATCGCAAAGCAATAGCAAAAAGCGTTATCGCTGACACGTTTTGTACTATTTTTTTGGAATGTGTGTCACATGAAGGGGGAGAAGCGAAAAGAAGCAGTAGAATAGAAATATCATAGCGAGGTAATTGATTGATACGCCTGTATTATCTCCTTTCCTTCCATAAAAATCGCATCTTGCTTCGATGCAAAAGAGATTGCATCTGCTTTGGAAAGAGCACCTCCAGATTCACTGTCCAGCATCTCGCATATTACCATTGCAGGAGATATGCCCGCAAGCAGCGCCAATGCCACAGAAAGCTCGGTCTGTCCTCTTCTTTCTTCCATTAAACCTTCCGCAGCTTTTAATATTGAAACGTGCCCGGGGGTTCGGAACTCGGAGTGGAAATCGTAAGGGCGGCCATTTCCGTTTAATACTTTGTCTACGGCTTCTCCCATCTTTTTTATCGTCAACGCCCTGTCTCTATCCGTTATACCCGTGAACGTGTCACGATGATTCACCCACAGGGAGAAAGAGGAACGGTTATCGTACAAAAGGTCGCCCTTTTCTTCCACTAGTCTTTTTAGAGACGAGAAGTTGGAGTTCACGTTTCTAAAAATGTCGCTCATGAGTGGAAGACCAAGTCGGTCTGCGGCGGCAGGATGAATAGCAACACATATAAGACCTCCTGCCTCTTTTCTAAAATACGCGACTTTTTGTGGCGTGATAAAAGAAGCGGGCATTACAAAATCGGTCTCGCCTTCCCTGTCCTCTGCATCATATATCAACACGAGCTTTCCTTTTTTCACGTATTCTATGCCCTTTTTTACCGATTCCGGGAGGTCCATATTGTTCCTATTCATATTACCACACTTATTCTCACCATATCGCCATCTCTCAGATCGAGTTCGCCACGCAGGAAAATAGGCGAAATTAGCTCAAGAATATCTTCAGGATAATGTGTTCGGTTAGGAAGGATGACTGCACTTTTAATCCCTTCTGCCCGGTCATCCAGCATCTTACAGGGGAAACACTTAGCACCGCCAAAAGTCCTGTTTTCTAATTCAAAACCTTCTATTTCTATTCCACCTCGACCCTCCAGCTTCTTCCTTGTTACCATACATAGCAAGTCAAGGCTGAGATTTACGGTGCCGGGAAAAGGAGTGAAGCCCAGTTTAACTTCAAATTGCTCTTTGTACCCGTCCAGTGTTGTATAATACGCCCCCTCTCCCAAACCTCTAATCAAGCGACCTCCTATCTCAACCTCAATTTTCGGCGCGGAAAAAAATAGTTCCTGATACTCATAACATTCGCGCTTTAATTGCTCTATACCTCTTTTTGTCAGTATTACCCACTGTCCGTCTGCTATTACTCTCCTATGCACAAGGCCGTTTTTTTCGAGTTCTTGAAGTCGCCTTGCGGCGGTTTGTACGCTTAAGCCAATCGCTTCGGCGAAATGCCCCGAAGAAACCTTAACAGGTTGTTCTACGGCACCTAACAAAGCGAGTTTTCTTAGCGAAAGCATTATATCCCCGTTCATCTTCATCTCGGTCTTCCATCTATACCAATTTTAAGATATAACTCATAAATAGGAAGTAGTATATAAAAACATTTAGCTGGGAAAATTCACATCCCACGAAATATCAATCGAGGATGGTCGTAGGATAACAAAGCGATATGAAAGAGAGCAGGAGCGATAAAGAGAGGTGGAGCAAATTCTGCCCGAAATGCGGAAAAAAAACAGATGAACTTTTTGATTCTTTATGCAGAGCGTGCTTTACGAAAGGGATAAAATTGATTGATGCTGAAAAATTAGCGATACCGATACGTGTAAATGTGTGTGAGATTTGTGGCGGTTATTTCAAGGGTAAAGGGACAGGAAAAGAGCGGACGACAATAGAGGAAGTGGTTACGGATGCGATAAGAAAAGAAATACGCGGGCGGTATGGGCATGAATGTAAAGTCAGTGTGGCAGGATTGGGATGGGACGAGCTAAAAGGTGCCGAGAACCGAGTGATTGTGCCTTTGAGGGTAAAAGCAGAGATAAAAGGAGTAGAAATAGAAGACAGGGGAGAAATAGAAGTTAGTTTAAAAAGGGAGACTTGTGAACGGTGTAGTAGGATAACGGGGGGATATTACGCGGGTATAGTACAAATAAGAGCAGACGATAGAATTCCCGCAGATGAAGAACTCACTATGGCAGAGGAGATTGCGTATTCCGGGTTAGGTGATGCGGATTTTATATCTAAAGAAACGAAGTTGAAGGAGGGGCTGGACATATACATCAGCAGTATGGAATGCGGTCGCAGAGTTTCGAGGCAGATAGTGAAGAAATTAGGTGGCGTTTTTTCTGAGAGCCGGAAATTATACGGGAAGAAAGATGGCAGGAATATATACAGGGTGTCTTTTTCGGTTAGGCTTCCTGCGTTCATGGAAGGGGAGAAAGTGGAAATAGGAGATAAAGTATTTTCGGTTGAGAAAGTGCGTAAAGAAAAAGGAATAGAGTGCGTGGATGTGGCTACTGGAGAAAGGACGTTCTTGAAGAAGAAAGAAACGAATAAGGCCCGACGACACTTTTTCTTTTTGGAAAAAAGAAAACCTGTGCTAAAAGAAAAAAATAGATGATAAATGAATTTATTTTTTAAAAACTGCTATAGTTTCTCTTTTATGTCTCGAAACATCTATCATCCGTTTTACCTTTTTTACCGATTCCGGGTCGCAACCACTGAGATCCCCGATTGCTAATGCTAAGAGGGTTTTATCCAGCACATCATAATTCATTCCAAGCTCGGATTCGTCTGTTTGACCTTTCCAGAGACCAGCACTCGGCATTTTATCTATTATTGCCTCGGGAATATCGAGCGACTGTGCCAATACCCTTTCTTCGGTTTTCAGCAGGTCGCCAAGCGGCAGTAGGTCCACAGCGCCATCACCGTATTTGGTAAAATAGCCAACCGAAAGTTCGCTCTTGTTCCCTGTACCCACAACCAAATAATTGCGTTTATTAGCGAAGTAATAGAGGCAAATCATCCTGAGACGTGGTTTAAGATTAGCCATGGCAATATCCATTTCGCTTTTCTTGTCTTCAACATCGTATCCTCGCTCTTCTAATGTGTTCAAAAAGGATTTGAAAATATCCGAGAGGTCTATCTCCTTCGTCTCTATTTCAAACGCTTTTGCAACCACCCTCGCATGCTCCACGTCTTCTTTCGAGGAGAAGCAGGGCAATATCAAACCAAGCGAGGTATCTGGGAATGCTTTTTTGCATAATACCGCAACGACAGAGGAATCAAGTCCGCCGCTCATTCCCACTACTACACCTTCAGCATCTGCTTCTTTTACTTTTTCTCGTATCCAGTCGGTTATTCGATATGTTAATTTAAGCGAACGCATCTGTGTTTTTTCCTCATTCAATTGTATATAAGCTATAGCTTCCTTCTATTTAAGACACAGATTTACACTGATTTACGCAACACTTTTTCTTTTTCAAAAAAAGAAAACCTGTGCTAAAAGAAAAACAAATTTCTTTGGTAAAGCTTTCTTTTTGAAAGAAAGGTTTGTGTTAATCTGTGTCTATAACTTATTTTCTGTTTTCTTGTTTACTAAATTTATATCCTGAAAAGGATAATATAAATGGATAATTCAGGACAAGTTCATGAGAAGCGTAAAATGAAAGAAAAAGGAGCAATTGCGATAATTCCGATAAAGGGGATGGTTACGTCAGAAGAGTCGGCATTCGGGCTCATGACCGCGTCTACTGAAGTAATAAGAGACATAGAGGAAGCGGGGAAGAAGAGGAAGATAAAAGCAGTGATATTTGAGATAAATTCGCCCGGTGGGACGCCTTTTGCATCAAAGGAGATAGCAACTTGTATAAAAAATATGGATAAGCCCGCAATAGCATGGGTACGGGAACATGCGGCTTCGGGCGCTTACTGGATTGCGAGTGCATGCGACGAAATTATCGCGGATGAGCTGAGCACGGTGGGGAGTATAGGCGTTATGAGCATAAGACCCGACATCGGAGAGTTGATGAAGAAATTTGGCATAGACGTGGAGACGCTAAAAACAGGTGTCTATAAGGGCTTGGGACTGCCGTATGAGAAGCCGACAGAAGAAGAACGCGAGTTGATGAAGAAGGAATTGGATGAGATTCAGGATAGCTTTTTGAACGCCGTAGTGAAGAACAGGGGTTTGGACATGAATGATGCAAAGGTGAAGGATTTATCCACGGGTAAGGTGTATCTGGGCAGAGAAGCAAAAGAAGTGGGATTGATAGACCATCTCGGCGGGAAGGAATTGGCAATAAAGATAGCGAAGGAGCGAAGTGGACTAAAAAGGGAGAAGATAATAGATTATGGCGAAAGGAAGAGGAAAGGATTGTTGAGAAGATTGATGGAAGATATGATACGGTAAACTCAAATCTTGGAGAAGGAACTTATACTTTAATGTGAGATTTTGAGCATCCTCTCTATTGCTTTTCTCGCCTTATCCATGATTTCATCTGGAACAACAACTTCCGGCTTCTCTTCCTTCAATGCGGCTTCTACATTTTCTAACGTGTGCATTTTCATCTGTGGACACACGGCGGTAGTAGAGATAGGATAGAATTTCTTTTCCGGCGCTTCCTTTTTGAGCCGGTGCAGCAGCCCGACCTCCGTACCAATCAGAAATTCATCGCCCGCACCCCCCTCTTCATTGCAAATCTTTACCATGCCGCTCGTTGAAGCGATATAATCCGCGTGGTCTTGAACTTCGGGGATGCATTCCGGATGAACAATAATTTTTGCTCTCGGATGCGCCTTCTTCGCTTTTAGCAAATCCGTCATTACTATCTGGTGGTGCGAAGGGCAGAGCCCGTGTTCAGGAACGGGAATAATGATTTTAGAGGTTGTCTTCTGTGCGTGATATGCTAAATTGCGGTCAGGACCAAATAATACGGTAGAAGAATCCATCGCCTTGACTATTTCCTGTGCATTCGCAGAAGTACAAACGCAGTCTGCAAGCGCCTTACATTCCGCAAGCGTGTTCACGTAGAGGACAACTTTCGCATCAGGATTTTTTCGCTTTGCCGCAAGCAAATCATCAGCGGATAATTGCTGTGCCATCGGGCATATTGCACCCTTATCGGGGATGACAACTTTTTTATCGGGATTCAGTATCGCTGCGGTTTCCGCCATGAAATCAACGCCGCAGAAGATTATGAGGTCAGCAGTCGTATCCATCGCCTTTCTCGCAAGCTCTAAGGAGTCGCCAACGAATTCCGCTATGTCCTGAATCTCCGCACGCTGGTAATTATGAGCGAGGATAATCGCATTTTTATCTTGTTTTAACCTCTCTATCCGCTCTACCAATTCCATGCGCTCTTTCTCCATTTTCATTAATATAGTAAAATTTGTATAACTGATATAAAAACCCATGTGGTTTCAAAATAAATTATTGACACAGATTAACGCAGATTAACACAGATGATAAGAATAAAAAGGGTAAAACTAAACTAAATCTGCGTAAATCAGTGTAAATCTGCGCCTCAAATAGAAGGAATTTATACTTTATATAAAACGAGAAAACTTTGGGTAAAACTTTAACTAAAAACATTTCTAGATTTTTCTTTTAGCACAAACCTTTTCTTTGAAAGAAAAGCTTTGCCAAAAGAATTTTATTTTCTTAGCACAGGTTCTTTTTCTAAAAGAAAGTGTTTTGTAAAAAAAAAAAAGAGTAATGAAAGGAACTTACGTGCTAATCATGAAAAATAGCGAGGATAGAGAAATAGAAATAGGGAAATTGGGACAGGTAGCGTTCAGAAATGGTTTTTATGCTTATGTGGGCTCTGCGCTTTCGGGATTGACGCAACGAATAGAGAGACATTTGCGTGAAGTCGGTGAGAACAAGAAATTACACTGGCATATAGATTATTTCCTGGCGAGTTTGGGAATAGAAGTAAAGGAAGTAGTGTTTGCAGAGACCGCGAAGAGGAAAGAATGTGAAATAGCAGCAAAATTGCAGATGAAGAACGGTTTAGAGCACATAGCTAATTTTGGATGCAGTGATTGCACGTGCAGAAGTCATTTGTTTTTCTCTACAAGCTTTGACAGGCTGAAGGAAGACGTTTACAATGGTTTTCACGAATCGGGAATTGATGAGGTGCTTAATAAAGATTTTTAAAAACGAAGTTATAACATCTGAATTCATTCGGGAAGCCGACCGTACAAAAGGGATTATAGTCATTCCGAAAATTATAACCACAAGATTACTTATTAATTCACCTATATTTAAGAGTTTATATACTTCAATAGCTCTTCTATTATAACAAAAACGTTAGACAGTGCTTAGAAATCATTAATAGCTTATCAGTGCTTTTAAATTTGTGTAGTCACTAATAATTAATTTGATTAGAGAGGAGCTTTAGCCTAAAAACGTTTGATAGAGCGTTATTTGAATATTCAAAAAATAAAAAATAGGAGAGGTTATTTAAATAGTCTGAAAGTCAGGTAATTTACCAAAGAAAACTTTTTTTGTTTTTTTCTTTTAGCACAGGTTTTCCTTTTTTTAAAAAAAAAGAAAAAGTGTTGTGTTAATCTCGTAAAATCTCGTGGTTCATTATTTGCAATTTATTACGAGAATGGCTACATTTTCATTCACAAGCAGAGCATTTCCTCGCTACAAAAATAAACCCTGTATGAGCAATCATTCTATGCTCTGGTCGCATACTTCTACCTTTTATTTCCCAGCCTCGCACGCCAATCTCATAAATACCCGTTACACGAAAGGTTCGCTCGTATTTCAACTCTAACCTTTTCGAAAGCTTGTATATCTGCAGCACGGTTGGATTATAGCACATG
>QBUL01000020.1 GCA_013180605.1 Candidatus Methanophagaceae archaeon GoMg1
ATAACGTGGGTGCCATAAAATGCGGTATTGTTTAAACAACACAACGAGAGAAACTACAAGACTGATAAATCCGATGACATCTTTGTATTCAAAAGCAAAAACAAAATCGGTTAAATTAGAGGGCATGTTTCACCTCCTCCACCGTCAGCCCGTACAACTCATAAACCAGCCTGTCAATCTGCGCATCCACAATCTTTATCTGCCGTACATAAAGCTCTTTATCCCTTTCCATTCTCGCCTCGTGGTATTTTTTCTGCAGTTCGAGCATATTATCCACCAAAGTTACGAGTTTATCGTGCTGCGCTTTTTCGGTTGGATTGGAGAAGTCTATGTCGTAGATAGGGAGACGAGCCACATTTGTTCTTTTTACTTCGGCTAATGCTTCTCCCTTTTCAGGATTGAAAATTTCATAGATAAAATTTAACAGTCTGGAATTGATAATTCCAAGAAGATATTTGATATTGTGCTTATCATTATCTAAAGAAGAGATGACGTGCATATTGTTCAAACACAAAAACTGTTGGTTATCATAGCAAGCAATCAAGCTGTCACCTGTTTGTCGAATCATAAGTTTTTCCGGAACGTCAAAATTGGCTGTGTAGCGTGGCTCAGCAAGCCAATCGCCATAACTTATCCAACGTTCTTCCACGGGGGAAATAACAAATCTGCCTATGTCCTTACCACGTAAGTATTGCCGGTATGTGGCGTCTTTTTTGTAACTTGCATCAAAAGACCTGTTCTTGACGGTTTCTCTGGTTTGTTTTGGTTTACCCTTGTTCATTTGGTAGGGTTTTATACCCACCACAACTTTGCAAAAGTCATCCAACCGTTTTGACTTGCTCAATACTTTGTCAAATAAGAGTTGTTCCTCTGGCGTAATGAAAATATTAACAGTATCACCATTTGCTTCTTTCCACCGGCTCTGCTTTGCCATGAGTGATGTTTTGGTCCCATCCTTATGCAGAATGGAGATATGGGTCTGTACACTTTCTGGTAGTGTATTTTGAATAATTACGATCTCAGCATCTACCGTCACGTTTGGAAATACACGTGATTTGAAGTGGCGAATATCGCGGACACATTTTTCAGAAAAAACAAATTTCCTGATATTTTTAAACAAAAGGTTTGTTAGCCAAGTATTAGGAATAATCATTCCATAGAATCCCTCTTTCTTGAGAAGGTTAAAGGACTGCTCCATAAAAACCAAATAGCTATCGAGTTGATAGTCTTGGTGAACGCATTTTGAATTTATGTAATTCTTCACTTGTTCATCAAATGCCGCACCATATGGCGGATTACCAATCACCGCATCGAACCCACCACGTTTCATAATCCCACCAAACCCTTTCCTATCATCATCCCAATCGAACACATTAACCCGTCTCATCTCCGCTTCATCAAACAGCCTTTCCTGCTGCCCCGTATCGTAAAAATCCGGCCCGATCAACGAATTCCCGCACTTGACATTATCCTCAAGATTTGGCAGCACACCCTCCATCCCTAATTTCACCTGCTGGTCTATGCTCTCGCGGCTTTCGTACTCAAGCACCTCCAACAGCAAACTCAATTTCGTTACCTCCACCGCCTGTGGGTCAATATCAACGCCAAAAATATTATTCAGCAGAATCCGCTTCTTCTCCGCCGTGGTCAAATACCATTCGTTTTCGCGAACCTGAAATACCGCCTCTTTGTGCTTATTCGGCTCGTTCCCCACGTACCAGTCTAGATGATACCGCAGCAAATATGTGTATGCACCAATAAGAAAACTTCCAGAACCACATGCCGGGTCCAGAATCTTTATTTTTGCAATCTCTTCCGGCGTCTTTCCCTTTCCCTCAACTAATTTACCCACCGTGTTCTTGACGATATAATCCACGATATACTGCGGCGTGTAATACACGCCACCCGCCTTTTTAACCTCCGGCTTCGTCTCCACCTTTGCCTGATGCCCTGCGGTCAGCCGGATGACCTTACCTAAAAACTGCTCGTACACGTTCCCTAAAATCTCTACGCCGAGCACCGAAAATTCATACGGCGACTTCGGATAATACAGACTCTGAACAATCGTCTTCAAAACGCGGTCGTCAATTCTCAACCCCGGAGTTATCCTGTCCGTGTCAAAATCGAATATCCCGCTGTTGTATTTCGATTCGGCTAATTTAAAATGGTTAAGCAAATGCGTGTACACGTCACTAGATTCCGCTTTCGTCTGCAACTGCCCGTACGGTTCAATTGCTCGGTCTTCACAAATCCGCAGGAAAATTATCCGGTCAATGATTTTCTGCACCGCATAGTTCAATTCGTAAATAGACACGTCTGGATTCCGAAGCGCTACGTTTTTAGCCAGCAGTTCTCGCCAGCTCTCTATCTCCTTTAAAAACTCGCTATCAACTTCCGCAGTGCCTTTCTTGCCTTTTGTTGATTGTGCATACCTGTCGAAACTGCCTTTGAGCACCGCTTCTTTTGAAAATACATCGTATATCGCATCAAACGTATCGCTGTCGAGATATTC
>QBUL01000019.1 GCA_013180605.1 Candidatus Methanophagaceae archaeon GoMg1
TTTATAAAGGTTATGACAGCACATGTTTAGTGGAAAATGATGAACAGCCGCCGGGAGAGTTGAATCAAGAAGCCATTGACGTTTCCTTAGAGATGGCACTGCTGCTGAACATGAATCCGGTAGATGCGATTCACACGATGCGGAAAATCGTGATTGACGGGTCGAACACGTGTGGATTCCAGCGAACTGCGTTAGTTGCGATGGGTGGCGGGATAGAGATAGAAGAAGGTTTTGTTGGCGTGGATTCGCTGTCTCTGGAAGAAGATGCGGCACAGAAGATAGAGACGGAAGGCGACGCTTACGCCGTTGTCTATTCCTTAGACCGATTGGGCATACCGCTTGTGGAAATAGGTACGGCACCCGATATAAGGACGGTAGAGCAGGCGAGAAAAGTAGCAGAACATCTGGGCATGATATTGCGCTCCACAGGTAAGGTAAAACGAGGATTAGGAACTATTCGACAGGACATAAACATTTCAATAGAAGGTGGCGCTCGTGTGGAGCTAAAGGGCGTTCAGAACTTGAGGCTGATAGGCAAAATAGTTGAAAACGAGGTTGTAAGACAAACAAAGCTTATAGAGCTAAGAGAGGAGTTAAAAAGACGAAAAGCTGAAGTTGAAAGGCAAATTAAGGATTTGTCGTCCGTATTTGAGCGCACTGCTTCAAACGTAATAAAATTGCAAGCTTTCGGGAACGTATTTGGTGTATGCCTGCGTGGGTTTTCCGGTATCCTCGGAACAGAACTACAACCAGAAAGGCTATTTGGCAGTGAATTAGCGGATTTAGCAAACAAGTATGGCGTGGGTTTGATGCATACGGATGAACTTCCCGCGTATGGCATAACTGCGGAAGAGGTAGAGCAGTTGAAACGAACTTTTGACGCTACGGAAGCCGATTGCGTGGTGATAGTTGCAGCGGAGAGACAACGTGCGGAAAAGGCGTTGAAAGCGGTGTTGAGCAGGGCGGAAGAAGCAATGCGCGGCGTACCAAAAGAGACAAGGAGAGCGCTGCCAAACGGAAGTAGCGCTTATATGCGTCCCCTACCCGGCGCTTCACGAATGTATCCGGAAACAGACGTGCCACCTGTGGAAATAGATGAGCAAAAGTTGAAACAGATAAAGAGCAAACTCCCGGAGACGTTTGAGCACCGTAAAGAGAGATACAGGGAAAAATTCGGCTTAAACGACGAACTTGCAGATAAAATATCGCGAAATTCTAATTTCGAGCTCTTTGAACGCATAATGGATTCGTATGAGAACATTCCTGCAACGTTGGTGGTCAGAACACTTACGGATACGTTAGCGGAGTTGATGCAAGAGACTGAGGCAGACATAGACATAGAAAATTTAGAAGACCATCATTTTATGGAGCTGTTCAAGCTGCTCTCTGCGAATACGTTTGGGAAAGAAGCGGTACCGGACATCTTGAAATTCTTAGCGAATCAGCCTGAGAAGAGCGTGGAAAGAGCGATAGAAGAAATTGGGCTTAGAGTGGATAAGGGCAAGGTGGAAGTGCTTATAGCGGATATCGTGAACCAGAAGAAGAAGTTCATACGCGAGAAGGGTGCAAGGGCTGTGGGACCGTTGATGGGCATTGTGATGAAGGAATTGAGGGGTAAAGTGGATGGGAAGGTGATAAATAAAATATTGGTGGAGAAGATAAAAGGGGTTCTGGAGGAAGGTTAAATCTATTTTCGCCGTTCTCCTTTTTGGGAATTTTATTTTTGTACTTGGTTTCAAGGTTTATCACGAGTTTTCTCAACTTCATCGTTTTTTTTGCTTTGTTTCACGAATAGAGCTTTTATATCAAATTTTAAATTCGGTTAGCTGGATAGCGAAGCTAACGGATAAAGGGAATGGGTAGCAAGCTTTTGAGGGATAAATTTCAGCAGCTTAAATCGTCGCAGCATGAATGGAAGGTGGTGGAGAAGTATATATCAGGGCAGAAGGGATATTATTGTGCGAAGAGAGATACTCTATCGGTGGTCGTAATAGATGAAGAGAAGACGCTCAAAACAGGTATTTATATAATTCCAAATTTTTATTTTATACTATTTGGAAAGGCTCAATACATAGGTAAGTGTTTTATTTGACAAATAAAGGGTCAATACATCGGAAAGTCTTTTGATGACCTATCCATTTACGCATCCATTGTGATGCATTATGGATGACAAAGAAGAAGAGAGAATTGAAGCCGTAAATCGATATATTATGGGTGATAAACCATCAAACATTTGCAGAGGCGCGAATAGGTCAGAGAAGTGGCTCTTTACCTGGGTGAAGAGATTCAAAACGGGTGAAGAGGAGTGGTATAAATCCCAATCAAACGCACCTAAAAAACATGGAAGAAAAACGCGCACGGATATCGAAAGCACGATTGTAAACATCAGAAAAGCTCTAATGGAAGGTAAAGAGCAGGAATCGAAATATCTTGGTGTAGGCGCTGATGCAATTCAGTATAGAATGGAGAAGCAAGGTTTTCGAAGGA
>QBUL01000018.1 GCA_013180605.1 Candidatus Methanophagaceae archaeon GoMg1
ACTCCTTAACAAAACCCAAAAACGGTCCTTTTCGCATTTTTTTATATTGTTTAATCGCGTTTTCCAAAGTTGTTTTAGCTAAACAAGTGCAATGGACTTTTGGTGCTGGAATGCCCCCCAGATGATTTATTATGCTTTCCACATCTATTTGGGCTGCTTGTTTCAACGTCTTCCCCTTTATCATTTCTGTAAGAGCAGAACCTGATGTGAAAGCTCCTGCACATCCTATTGCTTGAAATTTCGCTTCTCTTATCGCCTCTGAGCCTGTGTGCTTATCTTTTTCGATTCTCAAATAAATCTCCATTGTGTCGCCACATGGACTTGTATATACAAAATGAGCACTGGGTTCTTCCATTTCTCCAACGTTTACTTTTTTAATGTAATATTCTATCGCTTTGGCAGAATATCCTGATTTCTTCAATAAGTCTATTATTTTGCTTATTTCATCCATCTCCTCTTTTGAATGCATCGAGGTTTAATTTTTTGGTGACCAACTCAGCAGAAGCCACAAAAAGTCCTTTGGGGCATTTTTCAAAGACAGTTTTGTTGTTTCTTCTTTCATTCTAATATATTTCCTTTCACTGTGGCAACGCTTTCATTCACATGAGCGAAAAAATAAAAAGGGGAAGGAGTGATTTCGGGAAAGAACTCTACTTCTCTCCTTCTTGTAGTGCCGTTTCAAACCATTCTATCCTTGCATCTTGAATCGCATCGTTTCCAGCGAAGTAAGGCTTTATGTCAAGCAAGGGTGTTCCATCAAGTGCGTCAATCCCTGTAACTCTTAGAATATTCCCCCTCCTTTCGAGCAGTTTAGCCATTGTGACTCCAATTGGATTTGGTCTGTTCTGAGTCCTTGTTACAAATATTCCATAAATCTCTGCGCCATGTGGGTTGGGTTCTTGCAATACATCCCTGTCTGCCTTATCGAGCCAGGAAAGAACGATAAGATGCGAAGCCTGTTCTATGTCCTTCAGCCCGTCTTCATATTCCTTGAAAAACTCCAATTCGCAGTCTTCCTCGGCCATTCCCCTATGATACGGCACATCTTCCACCTTCTTATAAGGCGTGTGTATTACTCCAATTTGTTTCATCTCCATTTTTATCACCTCCTAATACTTTTATCTCCGAAAATTTCACTCCTTCAATTTTTGCTATTCTTCTTTCCACATTCATGTTTTTTACCTCCTTTCCCTCTCTTTTTACACAATTTCTTTTTTTACCCATCCCTTTTCCAGCGCCCATCTTCAGTGCCTTTCTTCTCCCCCTTTTTGCCTCTTCATCAGTTCGCATGCAAGGGACATCATTTCCATTTTCCTGCTTTTTCCTTCCTTTCTCTATATCTGGACTCCTTTTACATCCTCTTGGGGATTAGAGACTTATTAATTATTAGAAATTAGGTATATAAATAATATTCCCTAATAAATTTAGGTATATAAGTTAATAATCCAAAAAATTTGGTTTTAGGATATAACCCTAAAAAGGTTAGGGAGATAAAAAACCTAAAAGGGAGAAGAAAAGAAGCCTGATACAGTCTGGATGATATCGTTTTAAAGTTTAAGCTTTCTTTTTAAAAGAAAGGTTTGTTATTAATAATCTATTTAAATACTATTAATATATAATAGCCATCATGCAAAAGTTTAGGGGGTAAGGGAGAAAAAATGCAAATTAACGAATATGTAAATGACTTCAGGACGAGGGTAGATAAAACGTCAAAGTTAATTGCCAAAGAATTACTAAAGCATGCTCCTTTCACTTCTTTTGGTGCCGTTACAGGAATTCTTATCCTGCTTTTGGCAATTTACCACCCGTCCATTGCTTCTGTTTCATATACCCTTTTCTATGTCTTCCATCCGATTCACGTGCTGTTAAGCGCGCTTGTGACTGCGGGTATGTATAGATTACACGGTGGAAAAGGCTGGGCGGTATTACTAATTGGCTACACCGGGTCTATTGGCATAGCTACGATAAGCGATTCAATAATCCCATACGCAGGAGAGATATTACTTCAGCTACCCAACCCCGGGATTCATATAGGTTTTATAGAAAAGTGGTGGCTTATAAACCCTCTTGCTCTTATTGGCATTGCAATCGCTTATTGGAGACCTACAACTAAGTTTCCACATGCGGGACACGTGCTGCTGAGTACATGGGCATCAGCATTCCACATAATCATGGCATTGGGTGAGATGGTAAATTGGATTGCCTTCATTGTTATAGGCTTGTTTTTATTCCTCTCAGTTTGGGTTCCTTGCTGCCTGAGCGACATAATCTTCCCGCTTTTATTTGTTAAAACAGGTAATGATAACGGCCAAGAGCAATAACAATCTTTAAATTCAGGTTGCAAATAGATACATTTTTATTGTAATAAGAGAATTAAAAATTAATAAAAATAGGAGGTGTGAAAGGAAAAAAATGAAAATCGTAACGATAATCGTGCTGGTGGT
>QBUL01000017.1 GCA_013180605.1 Candidatus Methanophagaceae archaeon GoMg1
ACTTATGTATATATATTACTTTCTATTTTTTTCACCACACGCATTTACTGCACACCGCATGATTCTTCATATTAGCGACAAAATTTCGGTATTCCTTCGATCGCAAGACATTCCCCACTCCCGCCTCAGCATCTCCAATGTAAACTTCCGGTAAAAAGCAGCAAGGTGTGACTTTGCCGTTGAAAGTAACAAAAACGGTATATTTGACTATCCGGCAGGGCAGTGAGTGTTTCTTTGGCAGATAAATTTTGAATTTTAATTCCCGTTCTATTTCTTTAATCTTCTTGAACAGTTCTTCTTCCGCCTTTTTTGATAGATTCTCAAATCCTTTATCCACGTTGTAAACGTTAAATAATCTATGCAGTATAGCCGCATCTACACCTATTTCTCTCCCTTCTCTAATCACCTCAAAGATTTCTTCCGTGTTGTCTTTGTATATGGTGATGTCAACGTACGTCTTCAGTTGGGATTTGGAGTCCCGCTTTTTCTTCTCGATTATCAGTTCTCCGACATTCTCTATGCTCTTCTTCAAAATGTCCATGTCGTAATAACCAAAAGCGATGCTATCTAACCCAGAATCAAGGATATTGCCGATATTCTTGCCAACAAGTGTCGCATTGGTTGTAAGACTGGTCTTTATTCCTTGCCTTTTTGCATATTCTATCATTTGAAAAATTTCTGTATTCAATAACGGCTCGCCCCAGCCGTGCAGCGCAACCTCTCTGAAATTATAATAGCCAAGAATCTTCTTGAAATCGTCAAAGGACATAAACCCTGTATTTGATTTGAGGTTTTTTCTCATGCATATCCGGCAGTCGAGGTTACAGGCTCTACTAATTTCTATCTGCAGTATCAGATAACTATACATCTTCTTTAATTTTTCAAGCATGGTTTTACATAAATTGAATTGAATTAAAATAAACTACATAAATAAAAAATAAAAAGAAAGTGAGAAGGTCACCCTCTCACTTTCCAATGTTTAACTGGTTTTCTTATTGCCGATACCCGCTGGCTCTCCTGCTACTTCTTCGAAAACAGTTTCTTTAAACTGCCCCGGTAGTTTACCGCCAATAGACCCACTAATGCCACCATGGCTGCTACATAGTTCAATAGCATTGGAGCCCACGTAGTGAGTACACCTGCTGCGGTTACTTCTACTGGTACGCACATTTTTTTTCTTTTTCCCTCCTATTTTTATCCCATTCTCTAAATATGGAGGTAACAACTTAGCAGATCTAACAGTTTCTATATCTCTTTAGCCGTTTCTTCCAATCCTTGCTCAAGCATATGGCACACATCCTCAGGAACTGTGGGGTATTCCGTAATAAGCGTTGGTAACGCAGATGCTCCAACTGTGGGAAGCTCTTCTAATAGTTGCTTTACCTGTCCTGCTGCGTATGTGTTTCCTGCTTCTTCAAATAATCTTACTGCTGTTTCGAATGCCTCTGTTGCATTTGCCGTGTCTCCAATCCCCAAATATGCTTTGCCTAAATCCCTATACGCTTCTGCATAGTCTGATTTTAATTCTATGGCTTTGTTGAAGTCAGAAATTGCTTTGTTGTATTCCCTCATTTCATAATAGGTTAGCCCCCGACTATGGTATATTCCGTACATTCCCCATGGGGTGGTTCCCTCTTCAATTGTGGTGTTGTCCATCTCAAGCGCCTTTCCAAATGCCACCTTTGCCTTTTCACTCTCTCCAAGACCCAGATATACCGCACCCAAACCTCTATATGCACCTACGGTCGGATTCAATTCTATCACTGTGTTATAACTGGAAATTGCCTCGTTCGCCATTTGCCTCATGAGATTAGAATAAGCTACTCCCTTGTTCTCATATTTGGTGTATCCCCCATGTGCTTCGGTAAGCCAGGCAGGGTCATCTTTCTTCAGTTCAAGCATGTAATCACACAGCTCAATTAGGTTATTCCATTCGCCAAGCTGCTGATAGCTATGTGTTATATGACCGAGCGCGTTCATAAGAGTTGGGTCTAACTCTAGTGCCTTTTCGTAATCTGAAGTGCTCCTCCTATCTTCATACACCATGTGTTGGCTTCCTGCATAGTTTCTTCCTCTGCTGTAGTAAACCTCGGCTAAACCTTTCTCGCCCACTTTCTGTATTATCAGGTCTTCTGATTCGAGTGCTTTATTAAATTCTACGGTTCCGTTATCAAAGTCGCCATATCGATAGTAAACGTCCCCTTTCCCCGCGTATGCCAGCACATATGTCGAGTCTAATTCAAGTACTTTGTCAAAATCAGCAAGTGCCTTGTGGTATTTGTCGACAATCTCTGGACCAAAGGGTTTGTTGTAATAATGAATGAACCGCCCATATGCAAGCCCTCGATTGTAGTATGCGTCTATAAGTTTGTCTTGGTCTTCAAATAACCCTATTGCTGTAGTAAAGTCGGATATTGCGTTTTCGAATGGCGTTGT
>QBUL01000016.1 GCA_013180605.1 Candidatus Methanophagaceae archaeon GoMg1
ATATACGCTTCAGGTGTAATCATATCCCATTCGATTGATTGTTTTTTTATCCAGTTCACGTGCTTACCCACAATCCATTTCAAATCGCGGGAATTGAGAACCAGTGGCACAAAAATGTAATCTATGCCTTCATACATAACGGCTTCAGGGGTTGCCGGCTCCAATATTTTAGGTATATCGTAATTTTTCAGCATGGATATTAATTGGGATACGTTCTCGTCGGTGATGTTTTGTGTGCCTGAGATCATTATTGCATCAGTTCCACTTTCCACGACGGTTTTCAAATCCGCCTTTGAGATGTGTTTGTCCGGGTCGAGCTTTGTGATGTGTTTCCAGTTTTTCCATGGTTTTTCCTTTACGGTCATCGCTTTTAAGATTAAACGCCGTATATAAAAAGAGTGGTGTATGAGTAAAAAGAAGAGGGTGAAAAAGTTCATTTGATTAGTTTGAATTAACCAAGAACTATTAATTAATACTGAAAAATGGAGGATATTGTTTTATGGGTGGAACTAAACGAGTGAATATTAAACTTGGGATGCAAGTAGCAATTGTACTTAAAAAGGATCAACGCTCTGGAAAGCTAACAGAGGGTATAGTTAAAGAGATTCTTACAAATTCTCAACACCATCCACATGGAATTAAAGTCCGCCTTAAATCCGGCGAAATCGGAAGAGTCAAAGGAATTCTAAAAGGTTAGTTAAACGACATACAATCGGGATTGAAGGGTTATATTAAATATTGATCCGCTGCCGAAAAATCATAAGGCATCTGTATGTAATTAAATATAATTAACGCAAACTGACTTTACAAAATTTGGTTAAGTATAAGTCGGTGATTAACCGTGCATAGACAGCATTAACTTTTCTTATAGACTTGTTAACAGTTCATTTTTTTTAAATTTTGAACTTCCATCGCTTACTGCTTTTCTATTTTTGATATAATGAATTTCGTAGCTGTTTCACTATCGCATAGTGATTAGCTTAATATTTTTTTATACGTATCAATTACCTCCTTAGCTAACCGCTTTTGGTGTGGGGGATTAACTTCCGAAATTTTGAGACTTTTTATATATTTCAAAACTGCATCATAATCTTGAGTCTCTCCGCCACAAACCCAAATTAAAAGCATCAGGGGCATTTCCGTATCAACAAGAAGACTTCCTTTATGGGACTTGAGCCATTCCTTGGCAAAAGCAATAATTTTTTCTTTTTTCCCCTTGAATCTTTCATCAAGCTCATCAATCGTCTGGATCTCATAATATCTGAGACTCTCCACATCTTTACTCCAAAGCAGGGACTCCTCTATGACTTCTGTTTCAAGAAAATCAGCAATAGCCTTGGCCATTTCTTTTATCACAGGTGAAGTACGTAGATAATGCGTCAATGAAACTTTATCGATCATAATTTTTTCAGGTTCCGATGACATCCGACTAGCAACCATATCTACATATGAAGCAATATCACTTTTTATGCCGTCAAATTCTTCATCCCCCAATTCAAGTAGACTAGCCAATCTACTAAATCTTCTGCGGATATCTCGTGGCACTTCAATAGATGATTTATATCCTAAATCATGCTCTATCTCAGCCCACGCATGCTGGAGAATTGATCGTATTTGTACTTCGCAAAGTAAATTTTTAAATCTTTCATATTCGGGTAGTCCAGTTCTTGCTTCTGAAAGTTCTACAACGTAATGTAAAGATAGATAGCCGAATCTATCAGGGTCTAATGTCTTTCTCTTGTCAATTGATAAATCTTGATGGACTATAAAGTGGCTTTTAATTATCTCAGCTAATTCGTCTACTTGGCTGAAAAAGTAGCAAATTATGCGTACCCCAGACAAATCCGTGACATCGGAAGATTTCTTATATTCTTTTCCCTCCAGTTTTACTTTTTCAGTAAATCTATCAATCTCTTTTGTTCTAGATGTGACCGAATGAACCTGAGTATTTGATTCTTCAAGTAATGCTTTTATAAGTTCTTCGATTTTTTTAGTATACGCTTCATAAAGGGGTCTTTCTCCCTCATATTCTGCCACCATTGACGATATTTTACTTTCTTTCATTTTCTACATACCCCTACACATCACTTATCTACGGCACAGAAGCTTATAAACTTTTCCCTTAGTTTTTCAATTATGCGCAAATGCATCTCGAACTGATTTTGAAAGATTTTTTGAAGATGTTAGTGTAGTTAAAATAACCTCACTTTCAAAAACCGTGGTTTGAAAATGAAGGGCTCCCTCTGATTTTGAGAATAATTGGTTAGAGGGCAATTTATCCATAACTCTTTCGCCCTTCTCTTTAGTTTTAAGCCACTCTTTTCGCCCCCGACGTGAGATTTATTAAGAGAATATCTACGTTTTTTCGCTTTTGTTAAGTAAAGTTTGAAATTACAGAGAGAAAAATAATATCTCAAAGTTGTTTTTAAGATT
>QBUL01000015.1 GCA_013180605.1 Candidatus Methanophagaceae archaeon GoMg1
AAAATGAGCAAGAAAACATATAGAATTCTTAAAAGAGAAGTTAATCAAAATCCCCTCAAATCGTTAGTCATAGTCATTTTTTAGAAATGAAAAAGGCGAAGGCATGAAAAGAAAGGAAGGTAAAAACGAGAAACTGGAAATGGTGTCCCTTGCGTAGTGCAATTAGTAAGGAAAGGAGGTAAGATAATGTCTGAAGAAGTAAATTTTTTGATTGGGAAAAGTGCAACTTTTTGGAAGGGCGTTCTTTTTATTTTGTTTATTAGTGTCATTTTTGCCTTGTCATCATGAATAGTCTTGGCTGATACTGATCCTGTGATATATGGAATAGTCACAGATACGGATGGAAAGCCCATTTCGGATGTGACAGTAGAAGTGGTAGAGAAAGGCATTCAAAATATGACTGACGATAATGGAGCATTTGTTATTGAGAACGCACCAGTAGGTTTTTTACAGTTACTTTTTTCTAAATCAGGATTTCTGAATAATGTTAAATTTATTAATACCCAACCGGATGAATCGTATTTCCTTAGTCAGGACATGGTTCGCCTTGGGTCTACAATAAAAGCTTGCACCAAGGGAGGAGCATTCGCAGGTCCAGAAGGAATGATTTTTGAATTTCCTCCGGGTGCAATCGCAAAAGAAACGACATTCACAGTCACATCTTTGCCTTTACAAACTATTCCACCAGAAAAAACAGGGATTTTCTTCCCGGTCCTATTCGCTTTCGATATACAGCCAAATGTAGAGCTCTATAAAAATGTATCAATTCGTATTCCACTGGATAAAGAACTAGTCTCATTCTTTGATATTTCTGAAGGAGATGTATTGGTGCTGAGCACATACGATTTATCAGCAATAAATTTGTGGGGGCTTGGTAGTTACGATTATTTTAGCAAATGAAAACATCTTTCTTTCCTCTTATTTCTCCTTTTCTAACCACCCGCAAATCAAGCATGCAAGACCAACGGCAAAGCATAAACTGCCAAATGATATGTATATCGTACATTTGAGATTAGACAAAACATATACACCCCAAGGACCTGGATCTGATGATGTTATGGGCATTACTCCCAATACAAAATGAAACATAAAAAATAGAAGGAAAAAATAAACCATAAACGCTATAAATACAAAACCAAAAACAGTCCATTGCTCTTTGTTCATATCAATATAATCCTCCTTCTTTCATGTATACTCATTATATTTTCTCCAACAATCCAATGCAAAAAAGATTGCCAGTGCAGCAAAAAATATGTTTACGATGATATGTACCGCATACCCTGTTATTGGGTTCATCCATGAAAAAAGGGGATTTACTTGGACGAATTCAAAGGCTAAAACAGGATCTAAAAGGCTTATAATTGCTATTATCAAGAAGGATATGGTGAAAAACACAGCGATTATAAACTCAACAACATACCTGTATCTTTCTTGCATTACCCAACCCCCAATAAATGTTCTTCTAGGATTAACACCATTCCCAGCACCTCTTTATATCTCCTTTAAGATGGTATCTATTAATATATAAAGAGAATTTTGAAAAACCCCCACTCCTTGAAGAAGACAGTTAAAAAATCATATAACCAACGGGAGCTGATGGAACCAATCATGAGAAAAAAGATGCACAAATTGAGCTTCAAAACGCTAAAAGCGTAAAGTTTATATATTGTTCTTGATATAAACATATACATGAAGTCCATTATCGATTTTGCACTTAATGAGGAGTATGAGCGAGTTAAACAGCTCGGAGACAGGCTAATGGAGATTGAGTCAGTGATAGACTGGGGCGCTTTTCGTCGAATAGTGGGGGAGATGTATGAGAACAAGAGCGAGCGAGGCGGCAGACCAAACCTTGATGAGGTGTTAATGGTCAAGCTGTTAGTGCTTCAGCAGTGGCATGGTCTATCTGACCCAGAGCTCGAAAAGCAGGTTACTGACAGGATTTCGTTCAGGAAGTTTCTTGGATTTCCCGCGGTTATCCCTGATTTTACCACGGTCTGGTATTTCAGGGAGCGATTAGCGAAAACAGGTAAAGACCGAGCAATATGGGCGGAACTCCAGCGACAACTCGATTCTAGGGGTCTAAAAGTAAAGCAAGGTGTAGTTCAGGATGCGACTTTTATTACTTCTGATCCCGGACATGCTAAGGTGGATACGCCGCGAGGGGACGAAGCGAAGACGAGGAGAAGCAAGGATGGCACGTGGGCAAAGAAAGGCAGCAAATCCTTTTTTGGCTACAAGCTCCACAGTAAGCCGGACATGGACTATGGGCTCATACGGGATCTCGAGACGACCACCGCGGCGGTTCATGATAGCCAGGTTGACTTATCCAGAGAAGGAGAGGTCGTGTACCGTGACAAAGGATATCACGGAACTA
>QBUL01000014.1 GCA_013180605.1 Candidatus Methanophagaceae archaeon GoMg1
TCCCCTCTAAAATATCCTCTATTGATGCCGCAAACGAAAACCTCACGTAATTCTTACCCGCAACGCCAAATGCTGAACCTGGCGTAACAACGATATACGCTTCTTTTAGCAGTCGTTCCGTGAATTCTATATCGTTTCCGTAATTTGACGTGCTTACAAAGGCATAAAACGCACGCTGGGGGTTCAGGCATCGCAACCCTATCTCGTTTAGCCGTTTCACAATGGCGTCTCGGCTCCTTTTGAACTGCTCCACCATTTCGTTCACGCAGTCCTGAGGACTGTTAAGTGCTGTCAACGCTGCTGATTGTGCAATAGCGGGTGCACAGGTTACTGAATGCTGCTGTATTTTTAGCATTCCCTCCAATATCTCCGTGGTGGGTGCAACGGCATATCCTATCCGCCAGCCGGTCATTGCATACGTCTTCGAGAAACCGTTTATGATCACCGTTCGAGCTTGCATACCGTCAAAAGAGGCAATGCTCACGTGTTTTCGACCATAGATTATCTTCTCGTATATCTCGTCCGACAGCACAAGAAGGTCATGGTCAATGGCGAATTCCGCAATTTCCTTCAACTCGTTGTCGCTGAGGACATACCCCGCGGGATTATTAGGGCTGTTGATAACAATCAGTTTCGTGTTTTCCGATACTGCGGATTCAAGCGATGCGTAGTTTATTTCTTCTTCTACTCGCTTCACCCATTTCGGGTTTCCACCTGCTAATTTCACTGCTGATTCAAACGTTACCCATGCAGGGTCAAGCAAAATCACCTCGTCACCATCGTCCAGCACACTCATCATCAACTCGTATATCGCCTGTTTCGCGCCCGGTGTTACTATCACATTCTCTGCAGATACATCAACCTTGTTTTCTCCCCTTATCTTCTCCGCTATCGTCTCTCTTACCTCGTCGACGCCTGCACTGCCCGTATAGTGCGTATATCCGAAGTCTAAAGCGCGTTTCGCTGCTTCGCAGATATGTCCCGGCGTTTTGAAGTCCGGCTCACCAAGCGAGAAGTTCAGGACGGATTTGCCCTCAGTCTGCAGCTTCTTCGCTATCTGCCCCATTTTCATGGTTGTGGACTCCTCTATCCTACTTAATCTTTTTGATACCATCTCATCTTACAACGTCAATCAACAGTTGCTCAATAAGTAACCTTGCGGAACATATAAATAACTTTTAGAACCTCGCCTCTACCGACTGCGCATGCTTTTCCATACCTTCCGCTCGGGACATTTTCACCACTACATCCTTTATTTTCGCTAATCCTTCCTTATCCAGCCACTGTACGGTCATACGACGCATGAAATGATGAACGTCAAGTCCGGAGAAGGACTTTGCGTAGCCCGCAGTCGGCAGCACGTGATTTGCCCCCGTAGCATAATCTCCCGCGGCAACCGGCGAATAATCGCCTACAAACACCGAACCCGCATTTTTTATTCGCTTCAGAACTTCCTTTGGCTCCCGCACCATTATCTCAAGGTGTTCGGGTGCATATTCGTTCGCGAATGCTATGCACTCGCCTATACCGTCACCAAGTAGTATCCAGTTTTGCTCTTCCCCCTCATCTCCCGCCTCTGCCCTGATTCGTCGTTCCACTTCCGCGGCTATCCGCGCAGAATCGGTAAGAAGAACCGATTTTGATTTCGCACCATGCTCTGCCTGCGCAAGCATGTCAGCGGTAATGAAATATGGATTCGCCGTTTCGTCTGCGATTATTATGATTTCCGAAGGACCCGCGGGAAAATCTATTTCCACTCCTTGTGCTCGAGCAGCCATCTTCGCCGCTGTTACATACACGTTCCCTGGTCCCACTATTTTTTGTACCTTTGGAATCGTTTCAGTGCCAAAAGCGAGCGCAGCAATCGCCTGTGCACCACCCACTTTAAATATCCGCGTTGCTCCTGCGAGTTCAGCCGCGGCAACTAACGTAAGCGAGTCAACAACTCCCTCCTTTCCCGGCGGTGGGCATACCAGTATATCCCGCACTCCCGCTATCTTCGCGGGAATCACACACATCAAAGCGGTGCTGAAATACGATGCGGGAACATAAGCACCAACCACGTCAAGGGGAACATACGTATTGTCAATGAACATACCTCCAGTTCCGCTTTTGTCTTCACCCTTTTCCGTCTCTAATCGCCTCTTCTGGCGGTAATGGAATTTTTTTATGGCTTCAGATGCTTTCTCTATACTCCGCAGCATAGGCTCATCCACGTTACGCTTAGCATCTTCGATTTCGCTCCGTCTCACCTCCAGGTCTTGTTGCCTCAGAAATTTTACGCCGTCAAATTTTTCGGTGTAGTCCAGCAGTGCCCTATCCCCTCTGCTCTTTACCTCTGCGATTATTTCCTTCACAAGGG
>QBUL01000013.1 GCA_013180605.1 Candidatus Methanophagaceae archaeon GoMg1
TCCCCTCTAAAATATCCTCTATTGATGCCGCAAACGAAAACCTCACGTAATTCTTACCCGCAACGCCAAATGCTGAACCTGGCGTAACAACGATATACGCTTCTTTTAGCAGTCGTTCCGTGAATTCTATATCGTTTCCGTAATTTGACGTGCTTACAAAGGCATAAACCGCACCCTCGGGGTTCAGGCATCGCAACCCTATCTCGTTTAGCCGTTTCACAATGGCGTCTCGTCTCCTTTTGAACTGCTCCACCATTTCGTTCACGCAGTCCTGAGGACTGTTAAGTGCTGTCAACGCTGCTGATTGTGCAATAGCGGGTGCACAGGTTACTGAATGCTGCTGTATTTTTAGCATTCCCTCCAATATCTCCGTGGTGGGTGCAACGGCATATCCTATCCGCCAGCCGGTCATTGCATACGTCTTCGAGAAACCGTTTATGATCACCGTTCGAGCTTGCATACCGTCAAAAGAGGCAATGCTCACGTGTTTTCGACCATAGATTATCTTCTCGTATATCTCGTCCGACAGCACAAGAAGGTCATGGTCAATGGCGAATTCCGCAATTTCCTTCAACTCGTTGTCGCTGAGGACATACCCCGCGGGATTATTAGGGCTGTTGATAACAATCAGTTTCGTGTTTTCCGATACTGCGGATTCAAGCGATGCGTAGTTTATTTCTTCTTCTACTCGCTTCACCCATTTCGGGTTTCCACCTGCTAATTTCACTGCTGATTCAAACGTTACCCATGCAGGGTCAAGCAAAATCACCTCGTCACCATCGTCCAGCACACTCATCATCAACTCGTATATCGCCTGTTTCGCGCCCGGTGTTACTATCACATTCTCTGCAGATACATCAACCTTGTTTTCTCCCCTTATCTTCTCCGCTATCGTCTCTCTTAACTCGTCGACGCCTGCACTGCCCGTATAGTGCGTATATCCGAAGTCTAAAGCGCGTTTCGCTGCTTCGCAGATATGTCCCGGCGTTTTGAAGTCCGGCTCACCAAGCGAGAAGTTCAGGACGGATTTGCCCTCAGTCTGCAGCTTCTTCGCTATCTGCCCCATTTTCATGGTTGTGGACTCCTCTATCCTACTTAATCTTTTTGATACCATCTCATCATACAACGTCAATCAACAGTTGCTCAATAAGTAACCTTGCGGAACATATAAATAACTTTTAGAACCTCGCCTCTACCGACTGCGCATGCTTTTCCATACCTTCCGCTCGGGACATTTTCACCACTACATCCTTTATTTTCGCTAATCCTTCCTTATCCAGCCACTGTACGGTCATACGACGCATGAAATGATGAACGTCAAGTCCGGAGAACGACTTTGCGTAGCCCGCAGTCGGCAGCACGTGATTTGCCCCCGTAGCATAATCTCCCGCGGCAACCGGCGAATAATCGCCTACAAACACCGAACCCGCATTTTTTATTCGCTTCAGAACTTCCTTTGGCTCCCGCACCATTATCTCAAGGTGTTCGGGTGCATATTCGTTCGCGAATGCTATGCACTCGCCTATACCGTCACCAAGTAGTATCCAGTTTTGCTCTTCCCCCTCATCTCCCGCCTCTGCCCTGATTCGTCGTTCCACTTCCGCGGCTATCCGCGCAGAATCGGTAAGAAGAACCGATTTTGATTTCGCACCATGCTCTGCCTGCGCAAGCATGTCAGCGGTAATGAAATATGGATTCGCCGTTTCGTCTGCGATTATTATGATTTCCGAAGGACCCGCGGGAAAATCTATTTCCACTCCTTGTGCTCGAGCAGCCATCTTCGCCGCTGTTACATACACGTTCCCTGGTCCCACTATTTTTTGTACCTTTGGAATCGTTTCAGTGCCAAAAGCGAGCGCAGCAATCGCCTGTGCACCACCCACTTTAAATATCCGCGTTGCTCCTGCGAGTTCAGCCGCGGCAACTAACGTAAGCGAGTCAACAACTCCCTCCTTTCCCGGCGGTGGGCATACCAGTATATCCCGCACTCCCGCTATCTTCGCGGGAATCACACACATCAAAGCGGTGCTGAAATACGATGCGGGAACATAAGCACCAACCACGTCAAGGGGAACATACGTATTGTCAATGAACATACCTCCAGTTCCGCTTTTGTCTTCACCCTTTTCCGTCTCTAATCGCCTCTTCTGGCGGTAATGGAATTTTTTTATGGCTTCAGATGCTTTCTCTATACTCCGCAGCATAGGCTCATCCACGTTACGCTTAGCATCTTCGATTTCGCTCCGTCTCACCTCCAGGTCTTGTTGCCTCAGAAATTTTACGCCGTCAAATTTTTCGGTGTAGTCCAGCAGTGCCCTATCCCCTCTGCTCTTTACCTCTGCGATTATTTCCTTCACAAGGG
>QBUL01000012.1 GCA_013180605.1 Candidatus Methanophagaceae archaeon GoMg1
TCCCCTCTAAAATATCCTCTATTGATGCCGCAAACGAAAACCTCACGTAATTCTTACCCGCAACGCCAAATGCTGAACCTGGCGTAACAACGATATACGCTTCTTTTAGCAGTCGTTCCGTGAATTCTATATCGTTTCCGTAATTTGACGTGCTTACAAAGGCATAAACCGCACCCTCGGGGTTCAGGCATCGCAACCCTATCTCGTTTAGCCGTTTCACAATGGCGTCTCGTCTCCTTTTGAACTGCTCCACCATTTCGTTCACGCAGTCCTGAGGACTGTTAAGTGCTGTCAACGCTGCTGATTGTGCAATAGCGGGTGCACAGGTTACTGAATGCTGCTGTATTTTTAGCATTCCCTCCAATATCTCCGTGGTGGGTGCAACGGCATATCCTATCCGCCAGCCGGTCATTGCATACGTCTTCGAGAAACCGTTTATGATCACCGTTCGAGCTTGCATACCGTCAAAAGAGGCAATGCTCACGTGTTTTCGACCATAGATTATCTTCTCGTATATCTCGTCCGACAGCACAAGAAGGTCATGGTCAATGGCGAATTCCGCAATTTCCTTCAACTCGTTGTCGCTGAGGACATACCCCGCGGGATTATTAGGGCTGTTGATAACAATCAGTTTCGTGTTTTCCGATACTGCGGATTCAAGCGATGCGTAGTTTATTTCTTCTTCTACTCGCTTCACCCATTTCGGGTTTCCACCTGCTAATTTCACTGCTGATTCAAACGTTACCCATGCAGGGTCAAGCAAAATCACCTCGTCACCATCGTCCAGCACACTCATCATCAACTCGTATATCGCCTGTTTCGCGCCCGGTGTTACTATCACATTCTCTGCAGATACATCAACCTTGTTTTCTCCCCTTATCTTCTCCGCTATCGTCTCTCTTAACTCGTCGACGCCTGCACTGCCCGTATAGTGCGTATATCCGAAGTCTAAAGCGCGTTTCGCTGCTTCGCAGATATGTCCCGGCGTTTTGAAGTCCGGCTCACCAAGCGAGAAGTTCAGGACGGATTTGCCCTCAGTCTGCAGCTTCTTCGCTATCTGCCCCATTTTCATGGTTGTGGCCTCCTCTATCCTACTTAATCTTTTTGATACCATCTCATCTTACAACGTCAATCAACAGTTGCTCAATAAGTAACCTTGCGGAACATATAAATAACTTTTAGAACCTCGCCTCTACCGACTGCGCATGCTTTTCCATACCTTCCGCTCGGGACATTTTCACCACTACATCCTTTATTTTCGCTAATCCTTCCTTATCCAGCCACTGTACGGTCATACGACGCATGAAATGATGAACGTCAAGTCCGGAGAACGACTTTGCGTAGCCCGCAGTCGGCAGCACGTGATTTGCCCCCGTAGCATAATCTCCCGCGGCAACCGGCGAATAATCGCCTACAAACACCGAACCCGCATTTTTTATTCGCTTCAGAACTTCCTTTGGCTCCCGCACCATTATCTCAAGGTGTTCGGGTGCATATTCGTTCGCGAATGCTATGCACTCGCCTATACCGTCACCAAGTAGTATCCAGTTTTGCTCTTCCCCCTCATCTCCCGCCTCTGCCCTGATTCGTCGTTCCACTTCCGCGGCTATCCGCGCAGAATCGGTAAGAAGAACCGATTTTGATTTCGCACCATGCTCTGCCTGCGCAAGCATGTCAGCGGTAATGAAATATGGATTCGCCGTTTCGTCTGCGATTATTATGATTTCCGAAGGACCCGCGGGAAAATCTATTTCCACTCCTTGTGCTCGAGCAGCCATCTTCGCCGCTGTTACATACACGTTCCCTGGTCCCACTATTTTTTGTACCTTTGGAATCGTTTCAGTGCCAAAAGCGAGCGCAGCAATCGCCTGTGCACCACCCACTTTAAATATCCGCGTTGCTCCTGCGAGTTCAGCCGCGGCAACTAACGTAAGCGAGTCAACAACTCCCTCCTTTCCCGGCGGTGGGCATACCAGTATATCCCGCACTCCCGCTATCTTCGCGGGAATCACACACATCAAAGCGGTGCTGAAATACGATGCGGGAACATAAGCACCAACCACGTCAAGGGGAACATACGTATTGTCAATGAACATACCTCCAGTTCCGCTTTTGTCTTCACCCTTTTCCGTCTCTAATCGCCTCTTCTGGCGGTAATGGAATTTTTTTATGGCTTCAGATGCTTTCTCTATACTCCGCAGCATAGGCTCATCCACGTTACGCTTAGCATCTTCGATTTCGCTCCGTCTCACCTCCAGGTCTTGTTGCCTCAGAAATTTTACGCCGTCAAATTTTTCGGTGTAGTCCAGCAGTGCCCTATCCCCTCTGCTCTTTACCTCTGCGATTATTTCCTTCACAAGGG
>QBUL01000011.1 GCA_013180605.1 Candidatus Methanophagaceae archaeon GoMg1
GTACCAGAAACCTGACCGGTGAGGTTCAGATACCAACCATACTCGACATATCGCGTGATAAAGGAATAGAACGGCTTGGGTTAGAAGAGCTCGTGGAAGGGAAAAAAATCGAGCTTGCGGACGTCATCCACCGAGGTTATAGGGGCGTTTATTGCGCCGAGTGCGGGGGTCCGCGGCCAGGTTTCGGATGCGCGGGTAGAGGCGTTATCGTCGCGATAGACCTGCTCAAGCGGCTGAATGCGTTTGAGAAACTAAAGCCAGACATTGTGATATACGATGTGCTTGGCGACGTGGTCTGCGGTGGTTTTGCAATGCCGCTGCGAAAAGGAGTGGCAGACGAGGTCTATGTCGTAACATCTGCGGATTATCTTGCTCTTTACGCAGCAAACAATATCTGCCGTGGTATAAGTGAGTTCGCAAACAAAGGCGGGTCGCCATTGGGCGGCATCATCTACAACGTTCGTGGTATGCTGGATGAAGCGGACGTGGTTTACAATTTCGCGGAACAGATTGGCTCGCAGGTCATCGGGCATATACCCAATGCGCATGAGATTGCCGAAGCCGAAATAGATGGTAATACCGTGATTGAATATGACCCTACGAGTGACATTGCCGATTTGTTCAGGGAGTTCGCACAGAAAATATACAACAACTCACAGACTGCTGTTCCCACACCATTATCTGCGGAAGAGATGATGATAATCGGTCGGGAAATTCGAAGGAGAACAAAAGCGAAGTATGGACGTGGAAGAGCAGGGAATGATAAATAACGGGTTTAATTACACGTTATCGCCAGAGGACTTCATGGTTAGCAGCATCTGGAGTTTGCCCATTCACGGACGGGCAGCGCTGGGCGGTAAGATTTCCTGCGCCACCACAATAGCAACGTCGCTAAAAAACACCGTTGTCCTCCTGCACGGTCCTATTGGCTGCGCATATCAACGCAGGATAAACCCATGCCGCGGCTGGAACCCCATTTACGATATGCCCTGCACCGCGTTAAGCGAAGCAGAAACGGTTTACGGCGCTTATGACCGGCTGCTGGGTGCAATTACAGAAGTTTACGATAAATCGTTGAACATCACCACGCTCGCTCAGCTCCCGGATGATGGTCAAAGAAGCCGAGAATTCGTGTCTTTGGTTCGGGACATGGGCTTGCACGTAAATGGCTTGTGTTTCTACAATAACACGGTTGATGACATAAGGAGACTGCCACACGCTTTTGCATCGGTCGTTCAGTACGCTACCGAGCCATGGACGGAACTTCTCGATAAGAAATATGGTATGAAATGCGAACTCCTCGTTCTCAAGTTCAGAACCGGCACGAATTTCGACATGCTGCTCAGTGAGGATGCAAAGAAGAGAACAGAGGAAATGTGGCGTGCTTTCTGCTCGAAATACGGTTCTGACCCCGAGATACTGGTCGAGCCAACACAGGAAGAGGAATTGAAAGCGTTAAAGAGAACAAAGCCGGACCTGGTGGTGCCTTCTTTTGCCTCCACGCCTGCATGGTGGTATGAAAACAACGGTTTCAAAACGCTCGTATCTAACAGGCTATTTGGCTATTTCTTCCGACTGGGTTACTGGACGGTCGTTGACGTGGCTATTGAAGCACGCCGTGCGTTGGAAAAACCACAAAGCTCCAAATCATTGCTCGCAATGCTCGAATACGATGATGAATACGGCGGTTTAACCCGGTATTGGGGGGATAGTGCGAGAGTGTTTCGACACGTGTGGTATGAGGAGGTGTGAGGTATGAGTGAGATAAAGAGGTTCGAGGATTTGGAGATATGGCAGGCGAGTCATGTGCTTATGTTAGAAGTTTATAAAGTCACACAACAATTTCCAAAAGAAGAGAAGTTTGGATTGACATCACAAATTCGGCGCTCAGCAGTTTCTGTCGCTGTGAACATCGCAGAAGGTTCTAAAAGTTTTCAATCTAAGAGGATGTCCCACAATTGCTTTTGGCACTAAAAATTTCGCTTCTTTTTGGGTTTAAAGCTCTATCTGTCTTTCTTTTTCTCCCGATTTTGGATTGCTAGACAGCCACTCAAACCTTAAAAATGAAGAACGAACTGAAATTACGGGAATGCTGAGACAACCTGGCATACGAATACGACTATAAGAACGGTCCGAGATGGTTCTGGACCAGACCGGAAGCGTGGGCGAGTGAAATAGAGCGCAGGCTCGATTATGACGGCGATAAGATTTTAGATGTCGGCTGCGGTGCCGGGGTCTTATCAATTCCGCTTTCGAGACGATTTGACGTGACGAGTATGGA
>QBUL01000172.1 GCA_013180605.1 Candidatus Methanophagaceae archaeon GoMg1
GAGATATTCTTAGCATAATAAATAATAACTACAATAATTAATAAAATGCGCAAAAACACGATCAAAAAGGAAGACATACTACAGATTTACACAGACGGTGCTGCAAGAGGTAATCCCGGTCCCGGTGCATGTGCATTCGTTTTTGTAAAAGGCGAGACTATTATTTATAGAGATTCCAAATATTTGGGTACGGTTACTAACAACAAGGCGGAATACAATGCGGTGATTGAGGCACTGAAAAGAGCTGTGGAATGTACAAGATGGAATGTTCGGGTTTATTCCGACAGTGCACTCATTATTAACCAGATAAATGGCGAATGGCGGATAACAAAGGATCATTTAAAGGTATTATATGATGAAGTAATGCAACATAAAGGTAGGTTTGATAAGGTGGAATTCTTCTGGGTTGGAAGAACAAATAGATTCATTGCAGAAGCGGATAGATTATGTAATCATAATTTGGATGAGAATTCGTAGTGTGCAAAGCAGAGGAAGAGCGTGTAATGGTGGATATTATTGGTGAGCTGTTTAAAGAGGTGAAAATGAATACCACAAAGGATGATTTAGTCTCTATAATCGTATTTGGGCGTTTCGTTCGTGGTGAATTTAACAAATAATAAAAGAAGACGTTAGAATTGGATTCCAGCATAAAGAGGCAAGGGCTATGTTCTCATCCCTAACCACTCTTCAAGTTTCTCTAATTGGGGGTCTATCTCATACTTAGTAAAATGATATTCTTCCCGATATTTTTCTCTTTTTTCTTTAATCTTTTCTAAAAGGTCGCTATCTAATTCTTTTAGCTGGGTTAATCGGTTCCCAATTTCTTTATCGAGTTCTTTAACACGGGGTGTATTTCTAAATTCCAGTAATTTGTCTCTATATTCCTCCCAAAAATCGATATGTGGTTCGATGGTATTTGGACTTCTCTTTGGGTCCTTTTTATTGATAATATGATTCTCAAATTTCCTTTCTATGTCAGAAACCCATCTTAATTTATAAGCTTCTTCCCTCGATTGGTTAAACGTATTTACAAGATTTTTTAGGCGTTCTTTGAGTTCAGGAGTTCTAATTTCTCTTTCAATTTCCGTATAAAGTTCGTTTAATTTGCCGTATAAATTATCGTGCGAAAGAAACATCTCTTCTAAATCTGGAAATTTTCCAAATACGTCCTTAAAAGCACCACTGTTACCATAAATTTTGAAGAGTTCAACAAATATCCCTTCTTCCCTGCTTTTGTACCAAAAAATTTCGTTCTTTTTGATTGCTTCAATTTCTTTTTCTAAACTGTATATTGTAGGAGTCAAAACATCCTGGATTTCCTCTAAAATCTTGTTTTTCATCCTGTCTTTTTCCATTAATATCGTTTGTTTTCTAACTTGCCGGGCGTACCGCCAAGTTATGAAAACCAGAGCAGCGACAAGAATACTATTGCTTATTGTACTAATGGCATCCCAGTTCCATTGTCCAGTATTAAACAAAATATCTGTGGTATTCATGTTTCATTCACCTTTCTGCTAATTTTAATTAACCCCATCATCTCATATATTTCCTTGCGAACGTTGCAATAAATGCAGCCCACATGAAAGTTCCGAATATCGCTTCGAAACTTGCCAATCCTTGATAAAATCCCGGGACTGGTTTATAACCACCATATCCGGGTGTAGCTGCTGTTACTACGCTGAAGTATATGTATTCCACCAACGACTCTGCTGCTTCTACTCCATTTCCAAGCCAATATACAAATGCGAGGCTAAAAACGGTTAAGAGCCATGTTGCTATAACCCGCCAGGGATGAACGCCATAGCCAAAGATATATTGAACTGGAAGCTCTACGAATCTTATAACGGGATTTTTCTGTTTTCTTTTTGCTTCCATTTCACGGTAGAAATGGTAATCTGCTCCTTCTCGGCCTCCTAATTTCTCAAAAATTGCTTTTGCTTTCGCACATGCATGTTCTTGTGCCCTTGGATGTTTGAATTTTGTATTGTAAAATGTTAATTGTCCCTTTATTTCCGTAGTATCAAACCAGGCATTTCCTTCTATTTCTACCCCATTAAACCAGGCATTTCCACTTATTTCTGCTTCTCGAAAATAAACGTCCTTTTTTATCTTGGTTCCATTAAACCTAATGTCCCCCTTTATTTTGGCTCTATAAAACTAAACTTCCCCTTCTATCTCAGCTCTTCTGAGCCAAATATCACCTTTACTATCCGCATATCCAAAGTTAACGTCGCCTCCGATTTTTATTCCAGAAAAGTCGAATTTAAGTAATTTAACTCCTTCAAAATTAAAATCCCCCTTGCTTACTTTTTCCTTGACTTTTTCCTCCTTCAGTCTAGCTATTCTCTCAAAGTCCTCTTCATCATTTGGAAAATCAATATGGAGTATGCAGTATTCGGAATTTGGCAAAGCCTCTTCCTTGCATCTTTTTCCCCTATACTTGCCTACATATCTACATTGCATACAATTACTAGACCCAGTTAGATTAAATAACTTACGCCCCTATCCTCACCCAGCTCACCCCTTCCTCATCTTCCGTCACCCTTAACACATACTCCATATAATCCTTCACTTCCTCTATGTGCGTAATCAGAAATATCTGCCGGAACTTCTTTGAAAGCTCGCTCAACGCCGTTATAATGTTCCGTTTCCTAAGTGCGTCCTGCGAGCCGAAAATCTCATCCAGAATAATAAAATTCGTTTGAATCGCACTTCGCTCCGAAACGACAGCGGAAATCGCAAGTCGCAGGCAAAGATTCGCTAAATCCTCCTCGCCGCCCGAAAACCGGTTTATTTCATACGGCGTCCCGTCATCATAAATGAACACGTCGTAATTCTCGTCCAGCTCCAGCCTGCCGTATTTTCCATCCGTTAACCTTCTAAGCAAATCCGATGCGTAATCAGAAAGCATCGGGCGAATCATACCCACCATATACACCTTAAAATCGTTCATTATCTTTTCAAGCAGGTGGAGATACATTATTTCCGTCTCTTCTTTCTCCTTCTCTTCAGCTAACCTCTTTTGCTCCGCTATCTCCACCAACACGCGTTCTATGACCTTGCATACGTTCTCAAACTCCGTTCGCTTCTCCACGAGCTTTAGCTTCGTGTCGTTTAGTTCGTCCCGCTTACGTTCGTATCCCGCTCTCATCCCCACATACGCCATTTTATCGAACGCTAATTCGTGTATTTGCCTCTGCAATGCCGTTATGTCCCTCACAACCTTGCTTTCCAGCTCGTTCAGCGTCTGCACGCTATGTTCCACTTCCGCTATCCGCCCTGTCTCTGCACGTAATCCGATTATTTGCCGGTATGCATCTTCAAGATTCCTTAAAGTGGAGATAACGTTTTTGTAGTCCTGTTCATCAAATTCCACGTCCCTGATGGGCGATAAATCATTCTTTATCGTCTCCAATTCAGTTTTCCAGCGTTCCAATTCACGCATTTCATGTATTATCTCCGCTTCTAACTCCTTCTTCGCTCTAACCCGCTTCTCAAGCTCGTTTAGCTTCGAAATGACCTCTTTATATTCGTTCTTGTCAAACTTAACCGTTTCAAACGGCTTCAAATCAGTCGAAATCCGCTCCAGTTCTCCCTTCCAGCGATTCAGTTCCTTCTCTTCATGCTCTATTCTCGTGTCCAGTTCACGTTTTTTAGTTATGCTTTTCTCCAGCGTTTTGTCCTCCTGTATGCACGAATCTTCCTCTCGCACCTTAGAAACGAGTTCCTCCATCTTTATCTTGTATTCCGCATAACTCGAATGAAACTTCTCCTTCCGGGCTTTTATCTCATCACTCAGTTTCTTTATCAATCGTTCGTAGTGCGTTTCCAACCGTCTCTCGCACATCGGGCATTCACCGTCAGGACCCAGCTTCTCTATTTCCTTACGTTTCGCTATGCTCGCCTTTGCATCCTTCTTGTTTTGTAATGCGGTGGATTTAAGAGCTCCGAGCGAAGACTGTATGCTCCCTTTTTGTTTCCTTATCTCTTCTATCCGCCTCTTTAATCTTTCCAACCGTTCCTCGATACCTGCAAACTCGTCCCGCGCTACTTTCAATCGCCCTGTTCTCTCCTCTCTACCTCCAATTTCCTGCATTGCCTTTTCTTTCCGTCTCGTTAGCTCCTCCTTCTGCTGATGTTTTTCCCGTGTCTCTTCCATCTCCGCCTTTAACTGCATCTGCAATTCAAAAGCATCTTCGACACCCTCAAACCCCGCCTCTTTCTCTTTTCCTCGTTCTATCTCTCCCTCCCTCCTCATTATCTCCCGCTCGATTTGCTCTTCACGCTTCACTAGCTCTCGTTTTCGCAGATATTTCTCTCGTATCGTATCGAGCTCTTCTTTCTTCTGTTTAAACATGAAATATTGCGCTTCTTTGTCCGCGATTTCGTCCAGTTGCTTTTTCTTTACATGCAAATCCCTGAGCTCTTTTTCTTTCTCTTCTCTCCTTCTCCGCGTGTTCTCCAGGTCGCTTTTTCTCCCGCCCAGGTTATTGCTCAGTTCCATGTATTTCTCGTATTTCCGCGTGGCAGTTTCCAGTTCTTCTTTCGCTTCCCGCGCGTTTTTCTCTTTCACCACCTTAGCGGCTTCTATGTCTTTTAAAATCGGTAGAAGCTCCTCTTTCCCCCGCTCCAAATCCTTCTTCTCGCTTTCGAGCACTTCTGTCCTCTTTCTGCCTTCTTTATCCACGGTTGCGGCTTTTATACCTTCTATGAGCTTCTCTTTTCCTCTCTTATCCTCTCTTATTCCCTGTATGCTCTTTTCTACTCGTTCTATGCCGAGCATCCGAAGCACGAGCTTTTTTCGCTCCGCTGCTTTCATTGATGACAGCGCATTCAATTCCTTCTGCCTTGCGAAAACGGAAGTAAAAAAAGACTGGTAATCCATACCTATTCTATCCTCTATAACTCCTGTGACTTCCTCTGCATTGCTAGTTACGAGTTTCCCATTGATAACGAGACTCGCTTTTGGCACTAAATTCTTGCCAGACATCTCTCTTACCACTCTATACTTATCGTTTTCCAGCTCGAATTCCAGGGCGACGCTGCAAGGCTCATTAGCCGATGCACCTTCCCTTTTTATGAGTTCTTTTGTCGTCCTCGCGGCGTGATGCCCGAACAAGACCCAACCTATGGCTTCTATCAAAGTCGTTTTTCCCACGCCATTTAACCCGATAATGCCTATGACGCCATCCGGGAATTCAACATCAGCACTTTTATATTTTCGATAATTCCTCAGCGTTAGCGTTTTCAATAGCATGGCATCATATACTCAACTTCTTTCTAATTTTTATTCTTAACTATGTAATCCTCTCAGCTCGCTAAAAATTATGCTATTTTGCCTCTATCTATGCCTGTTCCCGAATTTTCTCTTTCAACCAGGCATTGATAAGTGCTTCGGAAGAGGTTTCTCTTTTTTTATAAATAATAGCAAGCTTGTCCTCAACGTCTCTGAGCCATATTATTCCTTCAATCTTCATTTAGATCATTTTTGTCCCCTTTAATAGCATAATAACCTCGACTTTTAAATACATTGTTCTTCCTCCATATCAGTGATTTTCTGCACGATGCCCGCAAGTCCAAAACTCCCGCAACCAAATCTTTCGCTCCAGCATCACTCACCGCTTTTACCACGCCATTTATGTTCTCGAAGTCATCGGTTAAATACGAGAATATCGGCATAAATTTCTTCTCTGCGGGTTGATATGGATCACAGACTGAACCAAGATTTACACTGTCTCCCTTCCACCTTGGACTCGATAGTTCCTTTTCCAGAACTTCTGCCGCATTCACTTTCACGAGAATTTTTGTATCGAACTCCGTACCGGAATTGTATCCGAGGTATTCATGCGTGTAGCGTGCGAAGCAGTATATGCAGGAATAAATAAAAGGAAGCTATACTTTAGATTTATACAATGAAAAAAATCATAAGAATTGCAATAATTGGACTGTTACTGCTGATAGCAAACGCGCTACTTATATCGAGTGCAATCGGAAATTTCAATGAGCAATCGGTTGATAAAAATTTTGTCAAGGTTTATATTGAAAACCAAGATGATGTGGACACAATATCGAATTTAGATTTAGATTTGGATATATGGGAAGTAAATCAAGGGTTCTTAATTGCAATGGTTTATGATAAACAGATAATAGAACTGAAAGAAAAAGGATTTATTGTGGAGATTTTATACAACAGCGAAAGAGAGTTTCTGGAATCCTGTTTTGAACCCGTTCAAGCAACTTCTGGCGTGTCATATCATTCTTACAGTAGCTTGAAAACCGAGCTTCAAAATATTGAAGACAATTATACAAATATTGCAAAAGTATATGATATTGGCGATAGTTGGGAGAAAACGCAGGGAATTGCTGATAGGGATATTCTGGCAATAAAAATCAGTGACAATGTAACAACCGAAGAAGAGGATGAACCTGACATATTGTTTATGGGCGGGACGCATGCTCGTGAATGGATTTCCGTTGAAGTCCCGTTCTATCTTGCTAAGTATCTTGTAGAACATTATTCTACCGATCAGAAAGTTAAGCAGTTGATAGACAGCAGAGAGATATGGATTGTACCATTGGTTAATCCCGACGGTCTTGAATATAGCCGAACGGACAACCGATTTTGGAGAAAAAATAGAAGGGACAACGGCGACGGAACTTTTGGCGTGGACCCGAACAGAAATTTCGGTTATAAATGGGGTCAGCAGGGTTCTAGTGGTAATTCTACAAGTAATACTTACCGGGGAACTGCACCATTTTCTGAACCTGAAACACAAGCAATACGTTATTTAGTATCAACGCATAATTTTTCCTCGTCGATAAGTTATCATAGTTATTCACAGTTAATTCTCTATCCCTGGGGTTATACTAAAGATGCTCCACAGCATAAAGTCCAACTGAGTAAAATGGCTGATGATATGGCAACTGAGATTAAAAAAGTACATGGAAAAGACTACACGCCAGAACAAGCCTCTGATCTTTACATAGCAAGTGGAGATTCTGATGATTGGCTGTATGGGGTTTACAATATTGCGGCATTCACCATTGAATTACGACCAAAAACCATGGCAGAAGGTGGCTTTGTGCTTCCACCAAGCCAAATAATTCCTACCTGGAAAGAGAATAAACCAGCAGCTTTGTATCTTATAGAGTGGCCCCAACAGTTAGATATAAAATCACCTCCAATCGCATCCTTCTCGTATTATCCTGAAAATCCAATCGTAAATGAAACGATCACCTTTAACGCATCAAATTCAACTGATCCTGATGGAACCATTGAGAACTACGAATGGGACTTTGGAGACGGAGAAAAGGCGGAAGAAAAAATTGTAACTCATTCGTACTCTTCGGCAAAAAACTACACCGTAAAACTAACGGTAACAGATAACGAAGGAGCAACGAACTCAACTGCTGAGATAATCAATATTGAAATCGAAATTCCAATTGTAACCACAGTATTAGTAAAAAGCCCAACTGAAGCGTCAGAAGGTGAAAATTTCACGGCTACTGTAAACGTAGATGGAGTTGGTGACCTCGCAATACTTATGTTCCGGTTGAACTATAACTCTTCTGTTATACGCTTAACAAACGTTGAGAAAGGCTCAGATATTGATACTTCAGGTTGGTCTCAGTGGCTGCAAGATTCAAGTGCCGGCATACTGAAAGTTTTTGCTTTTTCTGATTCTTCTGGCTCGACAATTAACGGCTCCGCGGAATTGGCACGGCTTGAGTTCATAGCCGTTGGGAATGCAGGGAATAGAAGCGTTATTGACATTAAAGGAATCTTGGGCAATTCGGCTGTGGAACCAATAGAAGCAATATGGGAGGGGTCTGAAGTCACACTTATGCCAGTTAAAAATTAGAAGACACGCGTGGTTTCAAAGAATATCCTAAGAAAAACGAAAAATTTATTTATAAAGGTTGGATAACAGTGATAAAAGAGGGATAGATAAAATTTAGGAGGTGAAAAAACAAAAAAATGAAAAAACAAAGCGTTGCCGTCTTGGTAGCTATTGCGGTGATAGCCGGTCTTCTTACTGTAAGCGTGTTGAGCGAAGAGGCTTATAAACCAATTATACAGTCAGTTACAGTAAGTCCAACAGAAATTGTTAACGGCGGGGAAGTGACTCTTACGATTATAGCGAAATCCAACGCACCGGTGAATTGGCTAAATTCTCGTTTAGATGGGCCTAATGGAAACATATATGGCGGAGGATCTGGCGTCAGATTTATCAATCTTAATGATGACTTATGGAAATATGAGCGGACTTATACAATCTCAGAATGGGCTCCAAGTGGAACTTATACATACAGTCGAATATCTGTTAGGAACGAGGGGCGATTAACATCAGATGAGTGGGAAGATATTAGTTTTACTGTCACAAATGATTGTCAAGCAGAGAAACCTATTTTACAATCAGTAACAGTCAGTCCAACAGAGATTGTTAACAGTGGAGAAGTGACTCTTACGATCATAGCGAAATCCAACGCACCAGTGGATTGGTTTAATTATCGTTTAGATGGGCCTAATGGAAACATATATGGCGGAGGATCTGGTGTCAAATTTATCAATCTTGGTGATGACTTATGGAAACACGAGTGGACTTATACAATCTCAGAATGGGCTTCTATTGGGACTTATACATACAGCCACGTCTCAGTTAAGAATGAAGGGCAACTAACATCAGATGAGTGGCCACCTATAAGCTTCAACGTAACACGCACTCCAGCTACACCAACACCACCAGAGGAAGAAGGATTTGGAGGATATAGAGTAACTCCTTGTGATGCAATTGATGTTTCATTAGAAACTGTCACAGTTACAGATTTCTTAAACGCAACAAACATGACAACTGTTCAAGTATACAACTTCAAAGGTTACAAAGGTGAAAACTGCTGGATGGTCCAATGGTCTTCTTCAAACAGATTGCTGAACGTATATGTCAATGTCACAACAGGTAAGATAGTCGGAATAGAAGAGCAGACATATCCAGGTCCCTCACCTACGCCAACGCCTGAAACAAAGACATGGCATTCAGTAATTACGTTCTCGGGTAGCGAAGATAAAACAACACCACCTTTCACTATAAAGGGAGATGAGTGGCGAGTGAGCTGGACAGTAAATAGCAGCTCAAAATATCCACGTCTTTCTGTGTTTGTATATCCCAGAGGTGAAACAGTGAATTATGTTAGTCATTGGAGTTGTTCCAAAGCGTATTACAGCGATACACAATACATTTACGGAGGGAGTGGTGACTACTATTTTGATGTTGGTGCGGTGAATCTCGATAGTTGGAAGCTTGAAGTGGAGGATTATTATTAAAATAATCCTTTCCTTTTTTATTTTTTATTCCCGCCTTACCGTCAGTTTGAAATCACCTGCTCCTCGATAGGATTTTACCATTACATAGTAATCTCCTGGTTCCTCAATTAGGTGGATGATAATTTCATCCGGTTTGACTGTGTATGCCCGTTTATCGTAGTCTCTAGTTGTTGGGGGTGCACCCTTTTTGAGGTAAAGATCGAAGTCCGCTCCCTCTGGTCCATCCAAATTAATGTTAAGGATGTTGGTCACAGCAATTTTGTAGATTTTCTGGTCGGCACTCTCTTTGAGGTTACCCTCTACCATCGCCTCACAAGGGTCAATAGTTGGTATGAGTGGCTCAGGGATTATTTTTTTGATTGCTAAATGTGCATCCACCATGCCGTATCCATACTCTATGTTGTACTCGCTGTGAGATGTTGCGGTTTGACGTATTGTTTCTACAATTTCTTCAGGGCTTAAATGCGGATCAGCGGATTTTATGAGAGCTGCAAGTCCGGATACAAAGGGTGTAGCCATAGAAGTACCATCCATATCGGCATAATCAGAACCAATGTACGCACTCCGTATATCAACTCCGGGAGCCATAACGTGCTTATAATCACCATAGTTGGAGAAACTCGCCCTTCTGTTATTCTTGTCTATGGCTCCGACAGCTAATACCTTCGGATGTGCAGCAGGGTACGCATAGTAATTATAGTCCCCGGGGTTGACTCCCTCATTACCCATTGCCGCCACTATAACGCATCCTCTTGAGTTGGCATAGTCTATTGCATCCTTCAGCCCTGATGGTGGAGGAGCGTTTTTAGGCATGAGTCCTCCAAGACTCATGCTGATTACGTGAGCACCATGATCCGCAGCCCAGATTATGCCATCTGCAATATCAGTGAAAGTTCCTGTCCCTGTTACATAAGTCCCTTCATCAGTTGTGCATCTTATATTGGCAAGAACCCTAACTGACATGATCTTGCAATTCCAGGCTACTCCCGCAACTCCAACACCATTGTTCGTGGAAGCGGCGGCAATCCCGGCGCAATGCGTCCCATGTCCGTTCTCGTCCTCAGGATTGTTGTCACGTGTATAAAAATCTCCTTCCCAGACACATCCCTCCTCTGATTCGACATCTGTAAGATCAACCAGGTCATAACCCGGAACTAATTTATCCGCTAAATCTGGATGGCTTCGATCAACTCCCGTATCTACAATGGCAATAATCACGTCCTGGCTACCTTTTTCGAGTTCCCAAGCCTCCTCGCATTTTATTCGTTGCAAGCCCCACTGTTTCAGATAATAACGATCATTTGGAACTACCGCCATCATAGCAAAATAGTCCACCTCCGCATTTTCGACGTTTTGGTCTTCTTTCAACTTCTTAACCATCGAGTCAAGATCAGTTTCCGGAGGAACCTTCACTATGTAAGTTCGCGTAAACCCATATGCTTCATGAGTTGTTTCAGGTTCGCTAACTCTGCGGACCCGCATTCCTCCTGGAAGGGACTCTGTTGGTGGTCCTCGAAGCTTCGTTATCCCTATGGTCTCATAATTTGCCAGTATCTTATCTACCGAGGCAATTCCAAGGTTTACAACTCTAGATCTGCGTCCTGTCGGTACCGACGTTGTTACCGCCCGATAGGGTTCCTCTTTCAATTTGAGAATGACCCGCCCTTTAACAATACGTGGTTTGATCTCTTTTTCTGTCATTTTCTCAAAAAAAAATAAGTTTGAGATAATATAAGTTTTTCGATTTTTTTCAGTCAATTCTTCCATGCTTTCCAAAATCGTTTTCCAAACATTGACACCCGCCGCTCTCTGAAACCCAATCTGAGCAGATTCTCCAGATACGGATATATGCTTCTTGTTTCTATCCCCGTAAAATTGGCTATCGCCGTGGGTTTTGTATAGCCATAGGCGAGGGCATTGAGAATGGAAAAATAAGTCTTAAGTCCTTTGAACTCCTGCGAGATTATGAAATAAGGCTCTCGGTAGAAGTACCCATTCTTACTAAAGAATTCCTTTTCCAGAAATTCGTGGAGGTTCCGGTATTCAGAAGCTTTTAGCAGATATTCAGGCACACCGTCAATTATCAGATAAAGCTGAAGCGCTTTCTTGAAAGGCACAGCGCAGAAGAACGAGTTATTATGCAAGTTCACAGCTCATAACATCGTTGTGTTGATACATGAGATGCACGAGTTGAGGATTAAACCTGACTTCACCATTTGTACAAAGTTATAATAGAATATAATTAGTTGTAGGAATAATCTTCTGAGTTTAGCTTAAATAAGCGAAAGCAAGTATCCAGAAATCAACCCTCCAAATACCCCTATAACTATACCTACTAAAAATTCTTTAGTCGAAATGAATCTTTTCAGGGATTTTATTTCGCTTATTTTGATATCATCTCTTTTATCTATTAACTCATAGCTATTTTCTTATTTTGAACACATTTCCTCTACTCGGCACGATACCATGATCATCAATTTTGACGATTTCTAGTTTTCTACCTTTTTGTTTTTCTATAACTTCATCAATTTCCTCAGTCGTGGAAAAATCGTTCACATTTACACCATATCTTTCCTCAAATATTACCGTTTTACCCATCCCTCTTACCCCCTTTTTCCCACATTTAATCTTGCGCCTAAAAAATCCGCTTTGAAAGCGCTCAGTTTTTCGTTTTTAATTAAAGTTCTTTCTTTCTGATATAAAAGGGTATATGGATTTTAGGTAAGGGAAATAGGTAAGAACTTCAACTAAAAACATTTTTCGGGTTTTTCATTCTGCTCATCAAGTCACTTCTTTTTTAGACTTTAGTAGCAAAGCCGGTTTTTTCCAAAAAACAAAAAAATAAACAAAGCCACATTTAACGGCTTCACTCAATCTTCTATTCTTCGCCTTCCATAGAGGACAATTAGCCTTCCTTTTTCTTTCTCCCACTCCTCTTCTAACAGCGAAACCTCCCCTTCTCTACCTTTACTAATGAACGCCCTAACCCATCTTATCCCTGAAGAATCAAATACGTCTGCGGAGATGTTTATTTTGCTTCCCGGCGAAGCAATACTTGGGCTCACCATTACGTTTGTTACATCTGGAGGGGTGGTATCCATGCCTCCAGCCGCAACAACATTGATGTTTCCCTCCTGAGATGCGTATATGCTTGGATTGCTCTCTACATTTGCTTTTACTTCAAACTTGAAATTTCCAACTTCCGTAGGTGTAACAGAAAGTGGTACCTGTCCTTGCCCTCTTCCAGGTATGCTAATACTCGTAGTATGCCATCCGAACCAATCATAATCACAGCTTCCCGGATCTACGGAAATATAGAAGGATTCAGTATTACTATAGTAGTTATAAACCGTGATGTCGTATGTAATGGTTGAACCCGGCGTTGTTTCCACATCTTTAGGCTTAATACTTATTCCTATTCCACCGCCTGAGGGTATTTGACTTTCTGCCTTGACAAAGAACAAATTCTCCGTGGTTTTAACATAGTTCCCTCCGCTTATGCTTACTTTTACATCGTAATACCCTTCTGGTGCATCGTCTTGAAGCTTATAAGAAGTACCAAAACTCCATTGACCTCCTGCTCCAAGCGTTACAGATATTGAAGAGCTTATATCTTCTTCCAATACTACTGAGCCGTCTTCTGCGATAAACGTGGTAGTAATTGGATTTGTTATAGAAACAGGCTCTTCTCCTTCGTTCTTTAATTCCACCGTGATGAATACATAATCTCCTTGAGAATACTCCTTCTTGTCAGATGTTAGAGTCCAGATTAATTTAGGTTTTGTTTGCTCTTCCCAGGGATGCAGAAGCGGGTAGCGATCTTGTGCACCAGCGACATCAGGTATGCAGTAGGGCGTGTCACCGATATCATCGCTGCCAGGCATGTCTTGTTTTGGTCCACGATACAAATCCACACCCGTGTAGTCACTCCAGTAGTTGCCTCCAGAGGGGTAGCCGTTGTCCCAGAGATTGGTACCTGTATTGTCATACGCTTGTTTAAATATGCTATCAACGAAATTGTTATGGTAAATCAGGTTATTGTTGGAATCGTATAAAGAAATACCTCTACCATTTTCAACTAGCTCATTGTCACTTATCACGTTATTGTGCGATGAAGATAGGTGAATGCCACTGAAGGAAAATACATTATTGAATAGGATATTGTTGGTGATGATATTGTTATTGGAATCGGTTAGACAGATACCATCATAGTTATCCTGGATTATATTTCCGCTTGTAGTGCATCCATCTGATGATTCCAACAAAATACCATCCGCACCATTTTGAATCGTAAATCCGCTGATTTCAACGTTGTCCGCGGTTATATGAACGCATTTTCCACTTTCTCCGCCATCTATGATCGTGGTTTCTTTGTCTTCTCCCATTAATTTTAACGACTTGTCTATAACCACATACTCATAATAAGTTCCTGCAGCCACGGTAATTGTATGCCCATTTAAAGTATCAGAATCATCTATCGCAGCTTGAATTGTTGCGAAATCCTTTCCTGTGTTTACGTTGTAGACTGGGAGTTCTGCTCCTATTGTTTCAATGGAATCTGGCTCTTTTTTATAATCTGTTGTGCCATCGCCGTAATTATCAATTTCCATGATATAAGCCGAATTTGCTTCGCTCACATCAACAGTTGCTACTGTAGTTTCACTGATTGGAATGTTTTGGTAAAATATTTCCTTTAGTGCCATATCAGTGCTTTGTATAATTGTAAGGTTGAACACCCCTCGGTCTAGAGCAACTACAGAGAACCTGATATTCTCACTCTGATTTAATATAATTATTTCTTCTGCATCAGAATCTGGACCAGAATAGTATGCGTCTGGTATTTCAAAATCTATTCCGCCCGTTGCATTTACTCCAACATGCCTTCCTTTAGAGTCATATGCATGGAGATTTGCTGGGCAATCGATAGATGCTGAAACCGTTTCTGGTGGTTTCTTATTACTTTTTATCTTAATTTCAATGGAGTCTACAAGAATATATGGATTAAAATGATGTTTTTTGTCATCAACAATTGTCCCATTTATTAAGGCAAGACCATACGTATCTGGCATCTCGCTCTTATGAAAAGCAATAGGAATATGCCTACGTTTGCCATCGTCGCCATCACAATAAATCTCTGCAAAATAGTAACCACTATTTGTTGGATACCAATCAGTATCCGGTATAAGGCCCATGGTAGAGACCTCCTCACCTATCTTCTTATTGAGATCATCATAAAGTTTTGGCAACCGTATAAATAATGAATTTGGCTTAACATATTTAATACCCCCAGGCCAATCAGGTGCTAAATAGTATCTTATCACATTTTCTTCTCTTCCTTTTACTACACCATTGATCTCAACTATGCTACCAACAGCTATATCGGGTTCGATGGGAACCGGGAATCTTGCTACAATGAATGATATTGGGTATTTCTTTGTATAGTCATTCTCTCCTGGAAGATCACCAGCTATTATATAAAATGTAAGCACCTTTCCTTCGTATTTAAAAAGTTTGGGGATTATACTATTAATTTGCCCGGGAAACATTTTAGAGACCTTATCTATGAGGTTGCGAACAATATCAGTCACTTTACTAAAGGTAATCTTGGAATATACAAAGGCGTGCACTTTCACATGTTTATTAACGATATCATCTGGGTTTTCAATGAGCCTTTTTCTGATTTCGCCCACATACATGTACTCGTTGCTTATAACTCCCGCCACATTTGCATGTCCTTCATTTAAAGTTGCATGATTCGCTTCTATCGTTATTTCAACTGGGGTCTCATCCTGTCCTTCAATAGTATTTGTAGGAGTCCATGACCCAGTATATATTCCATTTACTCCGCCTGTTAGTATAACATCTGTGTCACCATTACTAAATGAAGCTCTAACAAGGCCGGCTCCCGTGACTGGTGCTCCTTTGTTACTCAATCTAACTTTTATAGGGACATTAGAACCTTCTAAAACTTGAAAATCGTCATCAGGAGACAAAATCTCGACTTTGATTACGTCCCCATCTTCTATAACACCATCTACCTTTGCATACCCTTTCCGTAATGTTCCATGAGACGCTTCTACCGTTATTTCAACCGGAGTCTCTACCTGGCCTCCAATTGTATTTGTAGGAGTCCATGTTCCAGTATATATTCCATTTACTCCGCCTGTTAGTATAACATCTGAGTCCCCATTACTAAATGATGCTCTAACAAGGCTGGCGCCAGTAACTGGTTCTCCTTCATACGTTACTTTAACTTTTATAGGTACATCAGAACTTTTTAAAACAGAGAAATCATTAGTAGGTGATAAAACCTCGACCTTCATCACATACTTTTGATAATATATTCCTATAAATGCAGGCCCCTTCCATCGACTTTTTTCGTAAAAAATGGCAACATCATTCTGTCCATCGTTATTTAAGTCGCCAATATCAATCGAGTTCACATCATAACCCGTCACATATGAAACACCCGAAGATTTAAACTGATGATCAACAGTTTGGCGATAAACAATAGATTGATATGGATATATCCGATTGTTATAAATAATGTCATTCATTCTATCGGAATCAACATCATCCATTACTGCAAATTCAGTATCAATTCCAAAAGCAGTATGTATCCTTTTATCATAAGTTGAATTAAAAGTATGATCCGACTTTTGAAACTGTATGTAAAAATGATACCCTGCAGCTGATGCTATATCTTTTAGTCCATCCTGATTAAAATCATTTAAAGAAACAATGTAAGTACCACTCCTTGCAACATTAGTTAGATCAAAACCACCATCCTCTTTCTGGTAATAAATTTTTATAGAGCTCTCCCCCACACTCCCAATAGGTGTGAAACTAATTAGTATATCGTTTAAACCATCATTGTTTATGTCATCAATCTGACAATAACTTGCATAATACCCCGTTTTAATAGTCAAATCGGGAGCATCTTTAAATGTATTATCATTTTGTTGGCAGTAAATACGTATTAAACCATAATTCGTAGGGGGTTCTGAAAAATGGGAAGTCATTACAATATCGTTCAAGTCATCATTATTTATTTTACCTGCACAAACACAAATCCCCTCGAATCCCAAATTATCCAATAAAAATGATTTATCCAATTGCTGATAGAAAATGTCCCCATTTTCCATCACAATATCATTTAAATCGTCATCATTTAGATCACCAATAGAAATCCAATCTACATATTCATCGTCAATAGGTATTACTACATCAGGTTGTATCCCATCTACAGTAACTGTTATACCATAGGCATTCCATCCCTGCTGATCCACATCCCCTGAAGCAGGATCACGAGCATAACCCCCTGAGGTTTTCATAGAAGCACGATACTTTATCCAATGCTCACCTTCTCCTGTTGCTTTAACAGTAACAGTAACCGTGTTTTTTTCGCCACTGCCAAATGGCTTGTACCCACTAAGCAATTCAAATTGTGGTACACGCCGTGAACCGTCACTATAACTTGCCTTACCTGTTGGATTATTAGAATTAGGACCTAAGTTCTCATAACTCATGTAGCCAGAAGAGTCATCTTCCCATGAAATGATATCCAAGCCATTAGAAACACTGATGTCAATATAACCTAAATTGGAACCCCATCCCCTATTTTCTATTGTGAATTTTATATCCCTCTTTGCCTGTGGGTAGATGGAAAAAGACTCTACTGGTTTCCAACCATTAGAATATATCTGGGCTGTAATGTTTGGTTCCGGATTTCCGCCAGGAAAGCCAAAGAAATACACCGTATTCTTAGCTGCAGCGGCAAAGTATTTTCCATCTTTAGATAAGTCTATTTCCCATGCAGGATCTTCCAAACCATAATCATAAATTATATTTCCATTATCAAAATTATCAATATACAGAATCCTCTCGCCTATTTCAGAGGATGACACTCCAGCCGCTATATAGTGACCATCTCCAGAGATATCAACTGCATAAGTATCATTTTTAATTCGCCAGACTACATTACCCGTTTTATCGAAAGACCTTATTGTGAGATCGAAACCAAACGTTCCAACCACGCTATAACTTCCGTCCGTTGAAAGGCTAACCGAGCTGAGATGTACGTGGTAACCTCCATGGTTATCATCAAGGTACTCATCATATGGGTCATCCCACTCTAACTTACCGCTTCTATCATAGCAATAGGTATGACGATTGTATCTAACGCCCGCTAGTACATAATTGCCATCACCTGAAATATCAACAACGCCACCACTAATATCTTTTTCCCATATTGTTGTATTATATTTATTGAGTAGATACACATCGCTTCCACCTATGGCTATATAGCCCCCTTTATCGGATATACTTACTTCACCCACGCCTTCTAATAATCTTTTCCATAAAAGTTTATTTGGATCTTGATTATCAAAAAAATAAACACATTTGTTCCACGAACCTGCTATTGCGTAACGTCCATCACTTGAGATATCCGTGGTAGTAATACGGTCATCGACTTTTATCCTCCAAAGAAAACCATCTTTATCAAAGTAATAGATGTGGCAGTCGTCAGAACCTGCAATAACATAATTACCATCATTTGATGTGCTTACACTATTAACTGCGCCATTTGTTTTATGTTTCCATATTAAATCACCAATTTTATTAAAATAATACACATAAGTATCCTTAGAACCAACGGCTACATATTCTCCATTCTCTGAGACACTAACAGAAAGAACATAATCTGCAGTTTCATTTTTCCAAAGCAGAGACATATCTCCTTTTGCCTCTTCCTGTGTATACCTTCCAGATTTATAGTTAGAGCCTTCTGTTATTGTTGCTTCTTTGTCAGAGGGTTTGGTCCAACCAGATACGTCTTTGAACTGTATCGTGTAGGAACCGACAGGGATGTTTGATACAGTATCGCCACTGGAATGCCAACTTGTGTCTGGTCCAGAGGTGAGTTTCCATCTGCCGTTTGATTGCACATTTGAAGGGTAAATCGTTACGGTTAATGTGCCGGTTTTCTTTTCAGGGCACTCGACATTTACCGTTTTAGTTTTTGTATTATCTCCTTCGTTACTGCCTTCATCCACCTGATCTGTAGCATCCGCCCAAGCCTTCATCTGCACGTTTCCGCACTTGTCTGCTTCCCATGAGAAAGAGGTGGTTTTTGTTTTGCCTGCCTCTAAACCACCACTAACATAGTCGTTACCCGTATAACCGCCACCGCCGAATTCGCCTAAATAATAGTAAATGTAAAAAGCATCAGCATCTCCATCGCCTTTGTTCTTTGTTTTTACCGTGAAGGTTATTGTATCCCCCTTTTTTGGATTTGAAGGACTCCACGAAATGGATTCTATGACGAGGTCTGGTTTATTGCAGGTAACACTCATCGTCTCTGTTCGCACATTATTACCTTCGTTGCTCTCCTTAACCTCATTATCCGCATCAGCAATAGCCCTCCACAGCAAGTCCCCACATTCATATAGCGTCAATGTGATGGGGATAGTAGTGGTATCACCAGCCGCGAGTGCGGGAATTAATACGGATGAAGCCATATAACCACCATCATTGAATGAATGATTTAATTCTATCCTTGAACTTCCCGCAGACATTTCTCCTATATTTTTAACTTCAACATAAAAAGTTATCTCAGCCCCTTCTTTTGGATTCGGAGGACTCCACCAAAAGTCCTCGATAATAAGGTCTGGTCCACAACTAATACTAACCGTTTCTGTTCTATAGTTGTTTCCTTCATTGCTCTCCGACACAACGTTAGTTGCATCCGCCACCGCCTTCACCCGAACGTTCCCACATTTGTCCGCCGTCCACGTGAACGTCTGCGTAGAAGTAGAACCAGCAGAGAGTGAAGGTACAGAATCAGAGGTAACATAAGAGCCATCAATATAATATTTGACGGTGGAACTTCCCGCAGACCCCGAACCTTGATTCTTTATCTTTACTGTGAATTTTATTGTATCCCCCTTATCAGGACTGCTGGGACTCCAATATATATCTTGAATGATTAAATCAGGTTTTTCATCGCAGGCAACATTCACCGTTTCTGTTCTACAGTTGTTCCCCTCGTTGCTCTCGGAAACTTTGCTAGTTGCATCTGCAACTGCCTTTACCTTAACCTTCCCGCATTTGTACGCAGTCCATGTGAACGTTTGAGTAGAAGTAGAACCCGCAGATAGCGATGGCACAGAATCAGAGGCAACATAAGAGCCATCAATATAATATTTGACGGTGGAACTACCAGCAGACCCGGAACCTTGATTCTTTATCTTTACTGTGAATGTTACCGTATCGCCCATATCTGGATTTGAAGGACTCCATGAGATGTCCTTAATGATCAAATCTGGTTTCTTTTCCTCTACTCTAATATAATAATCATCAGAAGGGTATATCGTCACAGCGTTTATTCCGTGATACCAACCATAAACTTCTACCTTGTCTCCAGATTTGATGTTTGGATCCATATATCCACAAGGGTCTGAACCAGGGACAAAAAGGGTAAAAAAAGAGACAGGTACAGTGTGTCCTTTTAGTTCGGAAGGCCCACTGATAATTTCATCCACACTTACATCCCACCATGGATAGTTACCCGGCATGTCTACTACTTCATTGTATTCAATTGCTGTTCCAATGAACTTGACCTCTTGCCCTCTTTGCATTGAAGAGACTTTTTCATTAGAATCCTGAAAAGAATTATACTTCCCACTTGCGTTTTTTGTGCCACTATCCACCGCAAAAACCGAAACAGGCACCACACTCATCAAAATCACGAATACGACAAAACAACTCAATACCTTCCGCATTATCATCTTCTTCGCCATCTTTTTATCCCCTTTCCCTCTAAGATTTTATCCACGTTTGAAGCAACAATAAAAATTAAGTTGTAAATTCTATATTTAAAACTTCCGATTTTTTCGTGTTACCGATCTCCAGCGTATTTCCAGTCAATTCTTCCGATTATTCCCTTTTTTACCACTTCCCGTGTTTTTATTTTATACTCCCAGGACCACAACTTCACAATCCTCAAAAACCTCGAAGTAGTAACCCTCTCCCGGCTTTAGCGTTTCTGAACTGTCCAAATAATCCCATTCGCCTTCTTCATACTTGAAAATAAACGCAGATACGATCCCCTTTTGCACTGCTTCATCAAATGTGTATTCTTCATCTGCGGTAACTATAACCTTCAGCGAACCAATCTCCACCTCTTCTGTTGATGGAATACCTATCATGTTCCATCCTTTTGACAGGCAAAGCTCAAATGGCAATTCCACTGCCCTCCCACTTATGTTCAATTCCGCTTGCGCCTCCATGTCAATCAAATATGCTTTCCCAGGCTCTATCTCCTTTAATGTCGAAGCTTCTGGATTATCCTTAAGGTAATATAACCAACCCTTACTCGAAGAATCGAAATAGAATACCACCGAGTAAGGTATATTATCCAAAACCGCCTTGATATCTTCATCGTAGGGCTCTATTGGACTTGAAAACATGCTCCAACCCCTTGTTAAATTCATTGTCCAGCATATCTTAGGCACAAAAACATATTTTATCTCAAACTCTCTCGCTTCATTTAGCTTTGGCATGGGATCCATCACCGGGAATCGGACTATCTTTTTGTTTTCTATAATATCTTCTCCATGCCAAACAATTCCCTTTGTCCCCTTGACAACTATATCTTCTGCTTCTATTGGCAATTCAATCTCCCCGACCAACGATGGCAAAGCACGCACTTTTACCTTTCCCTCCACCACTGGTCGCTCAAACCAATACGTCCACTTAGTCGCCGATTCATTAAGTGGTGTTACCGTCATCGTAACCACGCACTCATTCCCATTCTCGCATTCCCGCGATATTATTTCTTCTTGTATCGGCTTCTCAGGTGTTTTTGGCATATATGGCTTGAACATAGGGTCGCCTAACAAAATAAACTGTTTTGACGTTTCGTTTATCATTCCCGTAATGTATTCCGGCCATCCCGGATACTCATCGAGCATGTCCTCGGAATAATCGCGCTTTAACAGATAGAGGTTCTTTGCATGCGTTAATGCTCCGCCGACTGTCATATTATCATAAACTATGCCTTGGTAAAAGTCCTTACTGAAATCTTCTGTTACAAATACCCATGAAAGCGAGTTTGAGCTGATGTAATTTGCACTCCCTGCTTCTAAGAAAGCTAGCGCAATTGATCTATCCAATTCTAACGGCTCGTAGAACTGTTCATCACTCCACCAATCATAATACCATCCACCTTTTAGCCTTCCTGTTAGGCAAGAATAAGCAAGTGTTGTTTGTGGTGCCAATCTGAGCATTTTAACGTCTGTCGTATCTAAATAAGGCTCTAACCATGCCCAATCGCTCAATCCCCATGCATACTCTGCACCATGATGTAAGAAGAACACGGTGTTCTTCTCATTGTTCATCTCCATCATTACTTCTGGATAATTTGCCTTCTCCCAATCCTCAAACTCTACTGATAAACCAGCTTCTTCCAGATACTCCTTTATGTCTCCCGGTATGGCTGTCTGCGGGTATGAGGGCGGATTAGTAACAACCAAAGCCTTTGATTTCCAATCATTTTTTTCCGCTATTCTCTCGTATGCAAGCGTTCTCGCCGTTAAGGCTGATGCATCATATACATCCAAGCCAATTATCCTACCCGTGGAAACTTCAAGAAAATCATCCTCATCTAATTGAATATCGTAATCTCTGTATATGTCAAATGCCACAGACCATGACCAGGTGCGATTATTTGTTATATTAGAAGCAAGTTCTTCTCGGATTTCCGGATCCTTCATTGCATCAACCACGGATTGAGGCAAATAATCCTCTACCATGCCGTAGTTATCATAAGTGAATGGACAATCCTGCATTATTCCTGTATCAACAAACGGAACATATCTAATGCCACCAACGACTATTAGATAATCCGGCTTGATTTTATATTCCGAAACTGCCTTTTTAAGTGATTCCTCTTCTTCTATCGGTATAATACCCCTTGGATCTTTGTTTATATCTATAATAGGTGCTTTTCTCGCTGCTGCAATCTGTGCTGAGGTTAATGACAGTTTTGGAATCTTTGTATATCCAAAAGCAGACACATTAAAGGATGGAAGTGTTGTTGAGACATTTATTGTGTATTCAGGGGTTGAGCAATAATGGCTATTCGAAAAACATATTTTGAATTTCCACGTTCCAGATTTTGTTAAGTGAAGATATTCACTAAACTTTCCAGGTGCTTTGTTTTTATCACCTCGTTTCCACCATTCGGAATCCGGGGACTTATATTCAACCCATGTCCTACCCTTAGCATTAGCTTTCCAAGTTATTGTTGCAGTGCTTCCAAACTTTGCTGACTCGGGATATTTTACATTTACTATCTCTTTACAAGGCGTTTTCTTTATTATTTTCTTCTCCTGGAAGGAGTTGGATGAGGATGGTTTTGGTGTAGGGGGAGGCGGCGGAGGTATTGGTATTATGGTCATGGTTGGAGTAGGCTTTACCTCTGGTTCCTGTTCTTCTAAATACAGAGTAAATCCTCCATCAACTTCCTTTGTTTCATTTGCATCCATAGCGAAGTCAAATTCTCCCATGATTTGAAGATTTGCAGTTATTCCTGGTTCTAAGTCTCCTATTAACCATTTTATGGAAGTCGGGGAAGGTTGCCACCACCAGTAATGTTTTTCTCCTTCTTCACTAACTTTTACACTTCCTTTACTTGCTACCACATCCAATACCTCTCTGCGAAGTGGTAGTATATCAAACACATTCACATCCTCTACCGTCTCGGAACCCTCATTTGTAACGCTCACTTTGATATTGAATGAAGTATCTTTTTGATCGCAGGGTATTTCAGCGGGATAGAACTCAGCACTTATTCTGATAGAATCTTCTTTGGCTTCAGCCTTTTTACAAGTCAGCTTCATAGGTATCAATTCCAAATCTTTTGTATTGGTGAATACCACAGCGTTGACTTCTTCTCCATTTTTCTCCATCTCTTGTAGCAGCATTTCATTCGCATCTACCTGCTAAACCGTGATATTCATTCCTTCTAATTCTTTTATCACCTGCGGGCTAACAGTTCCAATGATTATGGTCTTATTGGCACCCAGTGCATCCAGCGCATCAACCGTTGAATTTGGTATCGCATCGCTCACAAACAATATCGGCCAGCCCAAATAAGAAGCCAAAGGCGCAGCCTCCACGCCCCCGTGATAATCCGTAGAGTTTACTATCACCACTCCCTGAGAATGATTCCAGCAGGATGCTACCCTCGCCGCAGTGTCAAGAATATCCTCGCCGCGAATTCTCGATACGTCTTTTAACGATGGCAAACTCACGTTGGCGTTGCCAATGATGGTGATGTTCTCAGGGGAATATTGGGATATGAACCAGGATGTGGAACGAGGCATGGTTTTTAGCTCCGACCAAATTGGTGTGTAGGCAATGTCGTAGTTGAGAACAACACCTTTCGCACCCACATCCTTAGCATCCTCCATATTTTTTATCGTCTCCTCCACATTCGGGACAGACATTGTATCCCCTATGTCTTCTTTCCTCCACAACACATATATCGAAGCTTCTTCACCAATATTAGATGATATACTGCGAATATCTCTCGTGTTTATGGGATTTACAATCATAATATCCACGGATTTTGCAATCTCTTCATAATTATAGCCTGAGGAACGGCGATCCGAGAAGGGCTCTTGCAATTTCGCACTTGTAATTATATCAGGAGAGTTGGTTCTCTTTACCTCTTCGAAGAATAACTTCGCGAAATCGGTGATTTTATTTTCCCTCCATTCGAACCATTTACGTGTATTGTAGTTGTCCCTGGAGATGTCCACTTCTCCGGGATCAATTCCCGTGTCATCCCAAAATTCGCGCTTACATTGCTCGCAAAAACAGTAATCGCTTCCGGCATATCCAAAATCGTATAACACTATTCCGTCTATGTCATATGTTAGATTTAGGACTTCTCGTGTCAAATTTAATATGTAGTTCCTATAATCATTATTCAATGGGCAAACCCAATCTTCGGATTTCTCTCCTTTGTCGTTCTCTTGACTCCATTCCGGATGATTTTCGACAGCTACGGGATCTCGAAAACAAGCCATTGCTACAAATACACCCAAACCTTCTTCATGCGCTTTAGCAATGAAAAACGGTGTGATATTCACATTTTTTGCAATAGCATCTTCCTCTGCCACTTCGCTTGGAAAGTAAACGAACCCATTCTCGTCTTTGACATTTATAATCACCGTGCTGACACCGCCTGATTTCAATTTGTATATAATGGGCGGAATACCATATTTCACCAAATCTTCGTTTTCTATCCATCCAAGCCTTTCCCCGGCGTCCACACCGGTTGGCACTAGCAATAGGGGTATTTGTCGAGATGAGTTTTCAGCATGTGAGATTGCTAAGGGTGTAGCGGCGATGACGTCTTGCCAGTTTCTCGTGCCGACTAAAATAACATCGGTATCGTTCCCGCTAGAAGAAGCCGTTACAGTTTGCACTGGTATTAATACCAACGCTGATGCTAATGCAGCACAAAGGATTAATATCAATGCTATTCCGCTAAGCGTATTCTTATGGTTATGGCTCGACTTTTGGGACATTAACAACCTCCTCTTTAGGTTTAATTATATATGTTATCGCCCTAATGGAATCCATCTTTGTAACATTTGCACTCGACCTTCCCGTTATTTCAACTGTCAAATTCGTTCCTGGCATGGTTCCAGTAACATTTAGCATCAAATCGTGCTTTTTTCCTGCATTTATTAAAATGCCATGTGGAAAAGTACTAACTTCCTTGGCGTCATCGTAAAGCTTCACAGTCCATCCCTTACTATCTTCAAATTCAGGCTCCTCTATCTGCATCACATCAAAACACATTCCCGTGTTTTTTACTGTTATCTTGAAGCTTGCTGTCTCGTTGTTAGTCACGTTCTTAACTATGACGTCATCTTCGCCATCTATTCTCAAATCTATGCCGTACATCTCTACGGGAACAATATAAACTAAGAAATCAACTTTGAAAGGCATGGGTGGAGGAAATCCATCCGAAGAGAACAAGAAATAAGAATATGCCGTATAGTTTCCCAGCTCTTGATCCTTAGGGACTGACACATTTATTACGAACTTTTCCACCTCATCTGCTTCGATTTCTTCGATTAGCTCGGGTTCAATACTTATCATATCGGTGGCATTCCCTATAACAGGTGTATGCGAGATATTATAAGCAGAGAAGTCTCTTGAATTCGCCAAAACTAATTCTTTACTAACCGATTCCCCTGGATGGACACTGAACTCTAATTTGTGTTCACCTGGTTCTAAGGAGATAGCCAATGAATCGGGTAGGGGGACCTCTTCCTCTTCCTCTTCCTCTCCCTCTCCTATCCTAATTTCGGTACCAATCCAATTTGCAGGTATCTCTTCCGTTTTATTATTTATTAACTGCCCGTTGGATATCTCCAATACGCTTCTATCTCCTTCTTCCCCCTTTGCTTTAAATGATACTTTCACCACGCTTGAATCGAAGGAAAGGTCAAACTGCCCAGCATTGAAATTTATAATGTTATCCACATCTATGGTCGCGTCAAAAGTCTCCCCTTCTTCTACATATTCCGGGGCATTAACCACAACTTTTACTGGTTGTGCTAATACTGGTGTAACAGCAAGAAGGATGAACATTACGACAAAACTATAACCTATTTTAAGATCCTTTTATTTTTATCTTGCATTGTTATCTTCTCCAAAATAATTTTCTCCTTTTGTCACATAGTTAAGAAGTTGATTGTGATACCCTTTTTGTAAAACTATTTCTAATCGTGACCAAACAACTCGATACCTTCGTTATCGCCTTCCCCTTTATCGCCTTCTCCCTCATCTTCTTCCCCCCCTTTCGCCCCGATATTTTATCCAAGTTTGAAGCAACCCAAAAACTAAATTGTAAACCCTATATTTAAAACTTTCGATTTTTTCGTGTTACCAATCTCCGGCTTATTTTCTGTCCGCTCTTCCAACGACCATTTCACTATGCAGCCAATGCTCATAGAAGTTCTGGTGTATCTTTTAAGAGCTTTTAACGTCCTTGAACCTGGAGCTCGTAGCTACTTGGCGTAAGTTTTCTCGGAAATGAAGATATTTCAAATTTACCGCAGAGAACGCTGAGTTCGCAGAGGAAATATGTAGGATTTGAATAAACCCCTTACTTCTCTACATTCTCTGCGTTCTCTGTGAACTTTGCGGTTAATCTGACAATGTCAAGGTAGTTTCGAAGGTGCAAACTACTTTTACGTACTCAGCTTCTTCTGACCCATTGTTCTTGACAGTACCAAAGATCCTGTGATAGCCAGACGAAGTGATGTGTGAACTATGACTAATTATTTCAAGTCCCTCGAATGGTGCTTCCCTCCATGTAACCGATAACTCATAGCTGGCTGGTTCAATTTTCTCCGGATATGGACTTAAATCGAAAGGCGATTTCTGATTGGGTCTCAAGAAATCTAACACCGTGTAAGTTTTTGGTATATAAAAAGTTTTTGATAATTGAACGATAAACTTGCCAATGGACATTCTAAAAAGCATGTTGCGAAAAAATAAAAAGCCGCAAATGCGGCTCAACTTTTAATTTTTTACCCTTCAGAGGCTGTCCCCCAATTAATTATCAACATGGACACTTAAAGTTAATTATTG
>QBUL01000010.1 GCA_013180605.1 Candidatus Methanophagaceae archaeon GoMg1
CTTCCTTGGGCAATTGCTTGGCAATGTCTATTTTCTTCAGCGTTGCCTCAACGAAATTCACCAGTGTGAACTGACTCATCGGGCATCCGGCACATGCGCCACTCAACCGCACCTTCACCGTGCCATCCTCCACGCTCACCAGTTCTATAATAAAAAAACTTGCTGAGGACCTCGTCGTGAGAATCTGTCGAATACGCATGGTGGTACGCGCAGAGGGAGCAGTTTGCAAATTGGGGCTGTACAACGCCGCGGAAAAATAGCACTTATAGTACGCCACAAAAGAGATGTATGTTTTTGGACATACGAAGGAAAAAGTGCTGCAAACAAGGAAAAAAATCATATATCTCTGTAAGGTGTTATATCGCAGCCAGTACATGGAAGACACATTGTCTGCGAAACATCTACATGAAGACCGTACTTATTTATCCAATATTTCGCGTGTCATCCTCGCAAGTCTAAGCAACCGCTCAGCGTGATGTATGCTTGCTCTGGCAATGTGCGAGTATTTGCTCAATTTCGCCTCTTACAAGTTCTTTATCTGCTTTCAGGATTATAAAATCATTGTTTTCCTTTATCATCGCGAGTTGCGAGTTTTTGTTGATGTCTAAGCGTACTCGATGGCCACCTGATGTAAAGTATGTTTTTTGCCACCGAGTCTACCGAGGGCACCGAGTATTTCCTCCTCAGTGTGCTCTGTGGTCTCTGTGGCTATCCTTTTTGACCTTCAACAAGCATTTTCCATGGTATCTCTCTTCTGGGTGAGACCAAGATGGGTCTTTCCTCTGGAACAGGCACAGCTCTCCTCTGAAAGCACTATGACTTTCCCCTCGGATGCCGCCAGTATCGCCCCACACACGGTATAGTTTCCCGCTTCGATCTCAATTCCCGGGTCTTCATCTGTGTACTTTACCCCAACTGGCTCTTTTTCTATACTTAATGCCTCCACAATAGTTTTAACGTGTTTGATATAATCATCCATTTATACCAGCTCCTTTAAATAGATATTTGTTCTGATTTTTATCTGAAATAAGGTGGTAAGGATTTCCATCTTTTTTTCCTTTTATCGTCTGTAATTAAGTTCATTAGAGCTAGAACCTCATTACCCAAACCTGTCCAATAAAAAGAGAATTCAATTCTATTTTGTTCTACTTCTTCTTTTTTAGTATAAAGTCCAAGTAATCCAGATTGACATAAGGACTCTACTCCTTGAACATGTTTATCATACATGCCTTTACCATGCTGCTTATCATATTCTGAAATAAGTTCTTCACCAATTTTTAAAGAAAAATGATCACCATTTGCATACCTCAACATCACACTGAACCCAAGAAGCCCAACCTTCATTCTTGCTTGATGAATCCTTTTTTCATTTTCTACCTTATAATATTCTATTGCATCTTGAATTTTCGAGGCTAAAGGCTCAATGCTCTCCTCCAAATTTTCACTATATTCAAAAAAGATTAAATCCTTTAAATCAAATTTGGGTTCATATCCTTTATCGGCTATTAGAATCTGCCTTGAAATTGGTTGGGTCGCATGAGCAATACCCAATTCATAAAAAACATTTAGATTATCGGAACTCAAGACGCCGAGAACAATTTGCGCCGTAAATAAATGCTCTAAAATATTTAACCATCCTGAAACGGTTCGAGGGTCATCTTTCGTTCTGTATTGCACCAATTCTTCCTCTTTTGAATATTGTAAATTCCTATTAGCTGCTTTGACAGCGGGTATAATTAGTTTGTCAAAGATATCGTTACATTCTTTAGAAAATGGCATAGCCACAAAAATTTCTTTACGTAATGATTTTTGTTTTGGCTCAAAATCATATGGGTACATTTTTTTCCCTCCCGACCAAAATTCTACACCTATTCATGTTTGAAGTCACATACCTCCCCATTTTATACGGAGTCAGAATTTATATAAAGTCTACTATCATAAATCCCTATCCCAAATAGCTCAGCCGCATTCTTCGCCATCAAGTTCTCCAGTACTCCAAGTTCGTAAGAAAACCTTCCAAACTCCTCAACACTCTGCTTCAACGGTCTTACCGGGTACGAAGAAGCATAAAGCATCCGATCGCTTAGATAGTGGTTGGTGGCATCCGCCCAATCCTGAGCACCAGCGAACCCTGTGATGAACCGGAAGAAGTCAGGCAGTACCCACATGTTCCCGAGGGCTGCATTGGCGACCATAACACAATAGGCATGTTGGAGAAGATACGGAGTCCCTTTTTTCCATCTATCACTACCTTGCA
>QBUL01000009.1 GCA_013180605.1 Candidatus Methanophagaceae archaeon GoMg1
TAATAAACCCTCTATACGCTTGTGACCTCAGAATGTTACCAACTCCTCCCTCACTCTCAAGCACGTTACCCATTGAAAATTCCGGTAGGAAACAACACGGCGTTAGTTTACCATCATAAGTGACAAACACGCTGTACTTAACGATTCGGCAGGGCAAAGAATGTCTCTTGGGCAAATAAATCTCAAACTTTAACTCCTTTTTTAATTCGTTCACTGCACGAAACAATTTTTCCTCCTCGTTTTTCGATACGTATTTTACATCAGGGTCTACATTGTAAACATTAAAAAGCCGGTGAAGGATAACTGCGTCTATTCCCGCTTCTTTCGCAAGTTTTATCATGTCCGGGATTTCGACATAAGTTTCATCGTATATCGTGATGTCAAGATACGTTTTTGGCGTTTTCGAGTCCAATCGCTCCTTTTCGCTCTTCAGCTTTTCCAGCTTAGGTATGAATTCCAGTAATACGTCCTTATTGTATATCCCGAAAGCGATTTCTCGCAGACCCGAGTCAAAAACATTACCGATGTTTTCTTCTATCAGCGTTCCGTTAGTGGTAAGATTCGTATGCACGCCTTTCGCTTCTGCATATTTTATCATTTCAAATACCTCCGGGTTCAATAGAGGCTCGCCCCAGCCGTGTAGTGCAACGTAGCGAAAGTTATACGAATCCAATATAAACTTGAAATCATCCTGTGAGAGCGAGCCAACAGGCCCTCCAAGATTGTTCCTCATGCACATTTTACAGTTTAAATTGCATTTCCGGGTGGGTTCTATTTGCAGCGTTAAATAACTAAACAGTCGCTTGAGCATTTTCGGGAGCGGAAAAAATAAAAAAGGAGAAATAGAAGGCGGATTCCCGCTTACTCCTACTCCTCTACCTTTCTAAGGCTTAGTCGTTTTAGTGGATGAATGTAGTTCGCAACGAAGACACTGCCGAGAACGACAGCACCTATGACTTTAGCCGCTACTGCCGCTTGAACAGCGACAACTCCACCCACTGCTGCTACTGTTATTGGTGCGCACATTTTTGGTATATACCTCCAATTTATTATCTCTATTTTAGGTATATTTAAGACTTTCGGTTTTTATCTATTTTTTATTTATGTATTATTCTGATTTTAGATTGATTAGTATTATCAGAAGGGTTATTTCTCGGAAACAAGGCATAAGAATTCTACGAAAAAAAGAGAGGGAAGGAGGTGGAGGGCAATGTTACGTTTACCCTCTCGCTTCCCCGATTTTTAAACTTTCTTAGCGGGTTGCATCTATCCTCTCTTTCTTCGCTTCGCTACGTACACAAGCGCACCAGCTATGGCTATGGCTGCAATTACTGCGAGTCCTGGAATTGACGGTGTTTTTTCTGCGGGTGTCGATGCCGGTGCCAGTGTAGCTCCGGGTTCTGGCATGACACCAAGCTCAACCAGTGGATTTACGCCAGCAGATTTGAGCTTGTTCAGTTCAGCAGGACTATCGACATCGAATTCTTTTACTGTGTGAATAAGGGTCTCCGGGCTGTCCATGTAATCCAACATCCATTGATTCATCTTCAACCGCATCCACCACCATCTATGGGTATCATGAGCTTTGAGGTCTTTTCTGCTTACGTCACCGCACATTTGAAACGCTGTATCCCAATCAAATGCTATAACCAATCCTTCTCCAGTTCCAGTAGCCGAGTCCCATCTGATTACGACGTTGGCGACATCTTTCGCCTCTTCTGGCAATTGTTTTATCTGTTCAGGTGTAAGGTCCTTTGCTACGTAATTTTTATTTCCGATGGTAGCCTCTAATATCCATTGCATGACGTCGTCCTTGCACCATGGCTTAATTGCAATTATCTGGTATCGTTGGCTTGGTTTTTCCAACGGCAAATTTTTATCTATATATTTGACGAAGAGATACCCACTTGCAGACCCCGGACAGATGTGATTATGGAATTGATTTGCACGAACGAGTTCCGGTGGTGCGCCCTTTGCCCATGCGTTTGCAATCGTCATCATCGTAAACTCGTTGTTAAATGGCTTTGCACCGCCACCAAATACCTTCGCCTTCATCTTCTCATCCCATGCTTCTGGCTCGCTCAGCAGCTTATCTGCACCAATATTCTCCTTCACAATCTTTGTAAAGACCTCCCCATCAGCAAGCGCCTTGAACTCATCAACGCTCTTACCGAGCACCGCATTATTCACCTGAAGATAGACGCACTCTTTCGTATTCTTACTGAAGAAGGCAAACCAGAGAGGCTTCTCTCTAC
>QBUL01000008.1 GCA_013180605.1 Candidatus Methanophagaceae archaeon GoMg1
AGATTTTAGTAATCTTATCTTATTGGTAATACGATGACGATGGTGGAAAAAGAGGAAGAGAGAGAGGAAAAGAATGCGGATGAGGAAGAAAAGACCGCAGAAGAGTTGCTTATCGTTGGAGAGGAATATCTTGGGGAAGGGAAATACGAGGAAGCAATAGAAGTTTACAAAGAGATAGTAAAGAACGAGCCACGTTTTCCCACGATGGCTAAGGCTTGGAACGATTGTGGTGCGGCTTACGTAAGCTTAGAAGAATATGAAATGGCAATCGGGTTCTTTAACGCCGCACTGAACCTCCGCGACTATCTGATGGATGAAGGCATATCAACCTGCTACAATCTTGGACTGCTTTACCAAAGGATGGGCGATGAGGAAAAAGCGGAGGAGTATTTCAAGCGCGGAGATATGCTAAAGGAAGAACATAAACGCCGGGACGAAGAGGCGATGCGTATACTCTCGGCTGAGATGTAAGAATTGTAGGCACGATGGAATTTATGTCATAAAAGATATGAGAAGGAAAATCCGTGTGAATCCGTGCCGTCTCTTAAATAGAAGGAAGTTATACTTTAATACTATAACAAGAAGGTGGTAAAAATGGAGAAAATAACCATAAGTTTGATAAAAGCGGATGTTGGGGGATTTCCAGGGCATTCGACTGTGCGCCCTGAGTTGAAAGAGAAAGCGACGGAGTGGATGGAGAAAGCGAAAAGAGAGGGGTTGCTCGTGAGTTATCACGTGTTGAACGCGGGGGACGATTTGCAGTTGCTGATGAGTCACCGTAAAGGCGTAGATGCGGAAGAGATACACGCGTTGGCGTGGGAAACGTTTGAAGCGGCGACGGAAGTGGCGAAGGAGCTCAAGCTGCATGGTGCGGGGCAGGACTTGCTGGTGGATGCATTCAGCGGGAACATAAGAGGCATGGGACCCGGGATAGCGGAGATGGAATTTGTAGAACGTGGGTCCGAGCCGTTAGTCGCGTTTATGATGGACAAAACAGAGCCCGGTGCGTTTAATTACCCGATATACAAAATCTTCGCCGACCCGTTCAATACATCCGGGCTCGTAATTGACCCCACGATGCACGACGGGTTTGTGTTCGAGGTCTGGGACATAAAAGGGAAGAAGAAAGTATTTTTGAAATGCCCGGAGGAGTTGTATTCGCTGTTAGCGTTGATAGGAGCGAAGAGCAAGTACGTGATAAAACGCGTGTTTCCGAAGGAGGAAAACCCAAAAATACCAAAGGACGAGCCAGCAGCGTCAATAAGCACGGAGAAGTTGTTCTTTACCGCGGGTAAATACGTGGGTAAGGACGACCCGGTGGCATTGGTGAGAGCACAGGGGGGCTTGCCGGCGCTGGGCGAGGTTTTAGAGCCGTTCTCACTGCCCTATTTAGTCAGTGGCTGGATGCGAGGGTCGCATAACGGACCTATAATGCCCGTTCCGTTCAAGTATTCGCAATGCACTCGGTTTGATGGCCCGCCACGAGTTGTTGCTGCGGGATTCCAGATAAGTCATGGCAGATTAGTAGGGACTGCGGATTTGTTTAACGATCCTGCTTTTGATTTAGCAAGGAGAAAGGCGCAGGAGGTAGCGGACTATATGAGAGCGCATGGACCTTTTGAGCCACATCGGCTGCCTGTGGAAGAAATGGAATACACGACATTGCCTGATGTGCTGAAGAAGCTTGAGGGGAGGTTTGAATCCACATAAGGTGAGTATTATAGAAGGGGGCAAAATGTCAAACAAACTATCCATAGAGGAAGCAATTTATCATCAGAGGGTAGTAATTTATCATCTTTTTCTTGCCCCCTTCGCCTTACACGACATGGTAATATGGTTAGCGAGTTCCAATCCTTTCTGGTAATGATTGCCGTAGCCTGCGAGTCTGTCGTTATTAATAAAATAACACCACCAATTTCGATTTTTTTAACGTTTTTCCCCTTTATTTAGCTGTAGAGGAATGAAGAAGAAAAATCGTAACTACTCACCCCTATGTCAATCTCATAGAACCGACTGAAGGAATAAATGGAGACCCACTAAACGCATCGTGAATAGCATCGAGGACACGACACCCGTTCTCCCACGCTGTAGAGATATACCCACGAATACTACAGAACACATCCGCCCCTTCAGCAGTTCGGAAGGTGCCTGACACCTTCTGTTTTACTTTCATCATACGTACATCG
>QBUL01000007.1 GCA_013180605.1 Candidatus Methanophagaceae archaeon GoMg1
TTCGTCTTCACTTGCCATCGTTAATTTAACACCTGCTCCTTTTTTTTCTGCTCTTTTAGCTCATGAGCAGCATTATCGAGAAATTTCTGCCCCGCGGATGATATTATTCGTCCCCTTCTCCCCGTTTCTGGATTGGTTACGTATCCCGCCTGCTCTAATTGCAAAAGCACCCCGCGTATTAACTTCCCGGATGCTTTTCTAAACCGCTCGGGCTTTGCGCCCCTTCTTACTCGGCTACCGTAGTACGTGCGCAACCTTGATACCCCTACTGGTCCGTGTATGTATATTTGCCGCAGCACGGATGCACAGCGTACCCACCACCAATCTTCATTCAGGGGTGGCAATTCTTTGTTTGCACCCTTTTTCACCTCCATCGCCCACTTTGGCATAGAGATAGTTTTATTCGTTTTCAATTTCTCCGCTGCCAACGTCACCAGTTTATCTGGCGGCACATCGTATACCGTTGTCATTTTATTTCCTCATATAGTCTATTACTCTTTCTATTCCCTCAACGTATAAAAGAAAAAAACTTATGGAATAAAAATACATATCTGTGATGAAGGTATGAGTAGGAGGTGTGAGGTGTTAGTTGTCAGGTGTCAGTACTACCAGGCCAAACACCTGAAACCTATAACCTATTTAAACCTATAAGATGAGATGAAAACGGAAAGCACAAATACAAATATAGACGGTGTAAAAATAGGATTGGAATGCCATGCACAGCTTCTTACAAAGTCGAAACTATTCTGCTCTTGCTCCACGGACTATCATGATTCCGAACCCAACACGCATGTATGTGCGACGTGCATGGGCTTACCTGGTGCTTTACCCGTGGTGAACGAGCAAGCGATAAGATATGCCATAAAAATGGCGCTTGCTCTGGGCTGTGAAGTGCAGCCTGAAATAATCTTCGACCGGAAAAACTATTATTACCCTGACCTCCCAAAAGGTTTTCAGATTACGCAATATGATTTCCCCGTTGCATTGAATGGACTTGTGAGAATAGAGAGTGCGAACGATGGCGACAGAGGGAAAGAGCGGGAAATAAGAATAAGACGGGTGCACATGGAGGAAGACCCCGGCAGGCTGGTGTACAAGGGCACGATAGATACGGCGAAATATTCGCTGGTTGATTATAACAGGTCGGGAATACCGTTAGTGGAGATAGTAACCGAGCCGGACTTGAGGTCGCCAAAAGAGGCGCGTATATTTTTAGGTAAGCTGAGGAGCATATTAGGATATTTGGACGTGTTTGACGGTGATTTGGAAGGTGCGATGCGTGTTGATGCGAACATATCCGTGGGGGGAGGAGAAAGGGCAGAAGTAAAAAATATCTCGTCATACAAAGGTGTGGAACGCGCTTTAGCTTTTGAGATAACGCGGCAAAAGAACTTAGTGCGGCGTGGTCTCAAAGTAACGCTGGAGACACGGCATTACGACGAAGTGCGTGGCATAACGCTTTCTATGCGGACGAAAGAGTTTGAACATGATTACAGGTACTTCCCCGAGCCCGACCTTGTGCCTATTCGTATTTCTGAGCTGGTGGAAGGGATAAGAAGGGAGATACCGGAACTTCCTGACGAAAAGAAGAGCCGGTTCATCACACAGTATTCCATAACGCGCGAGCATGCGAATGCGCTCACTTTTGACATAAACATAGCGGATTTTTACGAAGAAGTGGCATCAAAAACGGATGCGAGGTTGAGTGCTGCATGGATAGCAGATGTTCTGAAGGGCGAACTAAATTATCGGGCTATTTCTATGCGTGAAGCAACCGAACGGATTTCCGTCGATGAGTTCGTTGCTATTTTAACCTATTTGAAAAAAGGCGTGATTACTGACCGTGGTGCGACGGAAATAATACGGGAGATGCTCGACCACGGAGGCAAGCCCGATGAGATAATAAACAGAAAAGGATTGGCAAGTATAGGTTCAGCAGAAGCAGAGAAGGCAGTGTTGCAGGTGATAATGGAGAACGAAGATGCAGTAGAAGATTATAAAACAGGTAAAAACGAGGCATTGAATTTCCTCGTTGGACAGGTAATGAAGAAAACAAGAGGGAAGGCAGCGCCAAAAGACGTTAACGAGATGCTGAAGCGGGAAATAAGCAAACGAGAAAATAGAAAATAAATTATAGACACAGATTAACGCAGATTAACACAGATGATAAGAATCA
>QBUL01000006.1 GCA_013180605.1 Candidatus Methanophagaceae archaeon GoMg1
CTCTGGCGGTCTTGGTGTATCTGAATGTTTTGTTAGATATCAGCATTGTCTTCCCTTCCCCCTCCTTACATACCTCGCTATTAAAATATTATTTTTCTTCGCACAGGTTCTTCTTCTAAAAGAAAGTGTTTTTGTAGGCTTTGGTTAACGATTTCGGACATGGTATCGGGAATGCGTGATGCGTGATGCGTGATGGGTAATCCGTGATGGGTGAGAGGTAACATATACTTCCTCATTTTTATACTCTTCACCTGTTACTCATCCTCATCATCTATCAAACTCTAAAGGTAAGCAAGTATTTAAATATATTAAAATATACGAGTATTTAACGAAGAAAGGCATAGAGACATCCGAAGACGAGCTATTAAAGGCGATATTTGAACTCGCAACCGAAAAGGAAGACGAGCTATTAGCCATAGTGAAAAGAAAGAAATCAGAAGAGATTTTGATGCGATGGTTAGAGACACCGGTTGAAGTTGAGAAGACGGATGCCTTAAAAGAGCACAACTCAGTGATTTGATAATTATATGTTTATAGATAGTATCGTGTGGATAGGTGCAAAGCTAAAAAGAGACCAATGGCATGATAAATCCGTTCCCATCATAAAAGAATCAAAATCATAAACGTTGATGGTGAATTATTTGAAAGAACTTGTGAAATCTTTGCAAAATATCCAGGGTTGTCAATTACCGATGCATCAATAGTTGTTGCAATGGAGAAAGTTGGAGTAAAGAAACTTTATTCTTTTGATGGTGGTTTTGATAAGATAAAATGGGTGGAAAGATTGGAATGAAAGTCAGAATAGGATTCATGATTTCTGGAGTTGGCTCATCTGAGATGAAAACAAACCTTTCTTTAAAAAAGAAAGCTTTACCAAAGAAACCATTATTTTTTTCTTTTAGCACAGGTTTTCTTTTTTCTAAAAAGAAAAAGTGTTTTGTAGGCTTTGGTTAACGATTTCGGACATGGTATCAGTACGGGAATGCGTGATCCGTAATGCGTAATCTGTGATGTGTAATTTATTATACCTCATTTTTATTCTCTTCACTCATTACCTGTCACCCATTACCTTTCACCCATTACCCATTTCACAGATTTATTTATTTTCAATCACAAAAGCATTTGCTATTTTTGCAGAGATCGATTTACGATTTCGGACATGGCATCTCTTATGATGATTTTATACAGTTGCCCACTTATTATAAATTATCCTTGATTTTTGACGAAATTAGATACAGCAAGCAAGAGATAGCTAATAGAGGACCCAACGAGATGAGGTAGTTGTTACTGTATATCAGGTATAGGCAGTCTTCCTTAGCTTAATCCGATAGATGACAATTGTTTTATCCTTTTGATCAATCTCATAAAGTATTCGGTATTTCCCTACCCTGATTCTATACCTATTTTCTTCACCAGTCAACTTCTTCACACCCCTTGGAAAAGGGTCATTTCTCAATCTTTGGATGTTTCTATCAATTCTAATATACATCTTATCATCAAGAGCATCGAGATCTTTATTTGCACTCTTCTTGATCCTAACCTTATACATCCTGCTTCAACCTGCTCCTTCGATATTCCTCGTAGTCCATTGTTTCTTCAGTCTTCAGCGCTTCAAAATCCGCTGCGTCTTCGTAATCTTCCAGCATCTCCATTAACGCTTCGAATGTTTGAATATCTATAATTACACCTCTCTTCTCGTTCTTTTGGTAGATATACTGCAAATCCTCTTCTTTTATCTTCAGCATCTTTGCCCCCCTTTTGTCTATTCCTATAATTATACTTTTATTCTTCAGCACAATATTTAAAGATTGTGATTTTCTTTTCTCTCTCTACTCTACATCTCTGGTACTTTTTATCATGCAGAGATATTAGATATTGTATGAACCATGTTCGTATTTGGTCACATAGGGATTACCCTCGGTATCGCATTCATCATATCACGATTAGTTCTTCCAAGGATAAAGATATGGAACGGAGTAAGACCGAAGATCAACTATTCGTTCATCGCACTTGGAGCGATTCTTCCAGACCTGATAGACAAGCCGATAGGTCGTATTCTACTTAGCGAATCGGTAGCAAATGGGAGGTTGTTTGGGCATACACTGCTTTTTGTTTTGATATTGGTAATGATTGGATACTTCTTTAAA
>QBUL01000005.1 GCA_013180605.1 Candidatus Methanophagaceae archaeon GoMg1
CGTACTCATGACCCTGAAGCAGAGAGAAGTTAGAGAAATCGTGAGTACCGACAAACAACTCCGATGCCTCTCGCATACGAGTTATATCCAAATCCAACTCAGTTTGTAAAAATAAAAAATACCTGTACTCACGGCTTATCGCATCCTTACGTGCGTTAAATCCCGAATACGGCTTTGCGATAGCCGACACCCATATACTACCATCGGGCAGCACACTGTTTATCATTCGTGGTGTGGTATTTTGGTTTGACGTAACAAATGAAACGACCTGTGCGAGGGCATGCACGCCTTTATCGGTTCTGCCTGCAGCGGAATAATTCGCCGTTTTTCTGTCTTCAATAATATCCTGCTTCTTTAATGCCTTGAATATTTCTCCTTCTATGGTCGGCAGCCCGGATCGAGGTTGAATCTGAAACCCATGATAATTAGTTCCGATATAGCCAATTTTAAGCGCTACCTTTTCTTTTAGTCTCTCTTCTTTCATCTTTCCTTCTGTAACCCATCAGATTACCTTAAATTTAACATTAATGTCCATAAATATCATCCCCCGCATCCCCCACATCCTCTGCTTCGTTCTGTGGTGTAGTCGGGTTGAAGCCTACTTACGGACTGGTTTCAAGGTATGGGCTCATTGCATACGCCAATTCGCTTGAACAAATAGGACCGATGGCCTCAAACGTAACCGATACTGCGCTGCTTTTAGACGTGATTTCTGCGAAAGACGAACGGGACACCACACAAGCGAAGCTAAAGCTAAAAAATAACGCATCTGCGAATTACTGTTTCCCATGGTGGATGAATGCAGAACGCACGGGGAGCGAAGAGATAAATGTCAAAGGCATGAGGATAGGCGTTCCAAAGGAATTCATCGAGGGTGTTTCCCCCGCAGTTAAAAAATCCGTCTGGAACGCAATGCACAAACTCGAGGATTCAGGTGCCTCTGTCGATGAAATAAGCATGCGTGGTCTGAACCTGAAATACGCACTCGCTTCGTATTACATCATCGCGATGTCGGAAGCGTCATCCAATCTCGCGAGGTTCGACGGCTTGAGATACGGGCTTCGCACCGGCAGGGACGAGGACTGGCATACGACATTTTCGAGAATACGAGGTAAGGGGTTTGGCGAAGAAGTAAAAAGGAGAATTGTCCTTGGCACGTATGCACTCTCTGCGGGTTATTACGGCAGATACTATTTGAAGGCGTTAAAGGTGCGCACACGGATAAAAGCGGAATTTGAGGATGCGTTAAAAAAGCACGACATATTAGCAATGCCCACGATGCCCTTTGTCGCTTTTAAGCTCGGTGAGCGAATAAAAGACCCCCTCTCTTTGTATCTCGCGGACGTTAATACCGTACCCGTTAATCTGGCGGGTGTTCCTTCCTTGTCTATTCCCTGTGGGTTTTCAAACGGATTGCCAATAGGCTTGCAACTCGTTGGTAAGCATTTTGATGAGGATACGATATTGAGAGCGGCTTTTGTTTTCGAGATATTGTCAGGCTAACCGCAGAGTTCACGGAGAACGCAGAGCAGAGGATGTGGGGGATGCGGGGGATGATATTTATGGACATTAATGTTAAATTTAAGGTAATCTGATGGGTTACAGAAGGAAAGATGAAAGAAGAGAGACTAAAAGAAAAGGTAGCGCTTAAAATTGGCTATATCGGAACTAATTATCATGGGTTTCAGATTCAACCTCGATCCGGGCTGCCGACCATAGAAGGAGAAATATTCAAGGCATTAAAGAAGCAGGATATTATTGAAGACAGAAAAACGGCGAATTATTCCGCTGCAGGCAGAACCGATAAAGGCGTGCATGCCCTCGCACAGGTCGTTTCATTTGTTACGTCAAACCAAAATACCACACCACGAATGATAAACAGTGTGCTGCCCGATGGTAGTATATGGGTGTCGGCTATCGCAAAGCCGTATTCGGGATTTAACGCACGTAAGGATGCGATAAGCCGTGAGTACAGGTATTTTTTATTTTTACAAACTGAGTTGGATTTGGATATAACTCGTATGCGAGAGGCATCGGAGTTGTTTGTCGGTACTCACGATTTCTCTAACTTCTCTCTGCTTCAGGGTCATGAGTACG
>QBUL01000004.1 GCA_013180605.1 Candidatus Methanophagaceae archaeon GoMg1
CGTGACTGAGGTGCAGGCTACGACCGAAACCAAAGCACAGATGACCAGAACTCCAAAGTTGCACTATGAAATCTATGCGGGAGGGATAGAAGGACCTGGAAGTGCAGCTGAAGGTACCATATCTGCAGGCATGAGTGCGTTTGTTGAAGATAAACGTAAGAGTAAGAAGCTCGGCTCCGAGTTGAAGCTTAGTTATAAGACCACTGTGGATGGCTCATTCGAGTTCTACAAGGTGATGGATTTCAAGCCATAAATAATAAAGCTTTATACGCTATTACTAACCTTGTAAAATACAATGTCCAAAACCTAAAAGAGAGGGGGATATAAAATGGCATCGGCATCTATCATCTTGAGCGAGAAATACCTTGCGGAAGCGAAGGAATTACTGAAGGAGGGAAACCTCGTTCAGGCATCTGAGAAATTATGGGGCGCCGCGGCTTTAACAGTTAAGATGGTAGCGGCGAAGAGGGGGTTGAAATTGGAACAGCATGGCGGTTTGTGGGTTTTTATTAATAATCAATGCTGGTGATGTTGAGCAGTTAATAACAAAATTAAAGGAGGTGAAATAACAAACAACCGAAAAGCTTATATATCACCTCACTAAAACATTGTAATGACATTTGAAAAACATAAGATGAAGAAAATGAAAAGAGCGGTGATTCTCGCAAAAGGGAAGGTTCAACGTGTTGGGTATCGAGACGAAGTGGAGGAGACAGCGAGACGGCTGGGAATATCGGGGTTTGTTGAGAACGTTAAGCCCTATGATGTTAGAGTCGTTGCAGAAGGCGAAGATTCAAAAATGGAGCGGTTCATCGAAGAAATAAGGATTAAAAGATACCCAATAGACGTGGAGCGTTTAGAGGTTCAGTTTGAAGATTTTAAGGCTGAGTTTGAATATTTTGAGATAAGAAGGGGGAATTGGCAGGAAGAATTAGGTGAACGTTTGGATGCAGCCGGGAAATTGCTTTATAAGTCAGTCAAAATCGGTGAAGAATCAGTATCGGTAGGAAAGAAGATGCTTGAAAAGCAGGATATGATGCTTGAAAAGCAGGATATGACCATAGGGGAGATAAGAGGACTGCGAGAAGACTTAAAATCGTATATGGGGGAGCGGTTTGACAAGTTAGAGCACGAGATAGAGATAATAAAGGCTAAATTAGGGATGTTATAGTGCAAAAAACATTGTAATGACATTTGAAAAATAGCCGAATGAAAAAAAAAATAGGGGGCGAAAGAAGAAAAAGATGAAAGAAGGATGGATTATTGGTATTGGAATGAGAACTTTTAGGTTTAAGTTTAAGTCAGTGTTAGTCATAGTGACAATGGGCTGCTTGCTTTTGAGTTTCTTATTGCTTCCGCAGGCTGCCTTAGCTCAAGAGGGGCTGTGGAATCATTCGTCTCCGACATGGGCGATAACATATATTCATTCCGGTGGTTCGTGGAATGTGAGCCAGGATCATTCACATTATTCGTATACCGAAAAAAATCTATCAAAAACGTTCACACATTTTCTTTATGCTAATGCTTCCGGGGGAGAAAGCGTGATACTGGATACGTGGAGCGTTACTCCTTCCAGCTACGGGAGTCAGTTAAGCACTGGAACCGCTATTGGCTATGACTCTTTGGGTACCGAGGGGCAATTGACCACCAGAGAAGGGACAGTCGTAGGTATTTACTCCCGCGATATTGGTTGTCTGGATGCTTCGGTAGGCTCCCAGGTAACGCTCACCCAGGGAATAGCTCATTCCAGTACAAGAGCAGAAAAGGGCATAGATTACGACTTCTCAGCTCAAGGTAAGGGAAGCGTAGAGGTCGGCTGCAATGCAGTACCCATTTCTAGTAATTCTCATGGAACTTACAGTCAGCACATCACTGCGGATGGCGAATTCAACATTTACTACAGTGCAGATATTAGCCTTCGTGGCAATCCCTCGTGCCCTTTTGGGGGAGCGCCGTGAGTGAGTTTTAAAAGGGAAGGGAAAGGAGAAGGAAAAATATCCTTAAATTTCACCGCAGAGCACACGGAGAACGCAGAGGCACCAAAAAACATAAGCAACGATTGAAACAGTCTTAAAACTC
>QBUL01000003.1 GCA_013180605.1 Candidatus Methanophagaceae archaeon GoMg1
TTGAGCCCGTTGATGCAGAGAAGGTGCGCACATATATCGAGATGCTTTCCACTGGCGAACATATCATACTGGATATAGACCACTGGCTCTTATTTCTGAACTTTATCAAATCGCATCCAGAGAAAGATAACTTCTGGGAATCGCATAAGGCAATCTGCGAGGCGCATGCAGAGGAGTTCAAACACAAACTTTATCATGCAGAAGGCATTCTAAAACGACTTGAAGCTTGTAATCTCTTCAAATTAAGAGAAGATTCAGAGAATGCTTTCAATTTGGTTTTAGGACCAGATATAACCAGAAAATTCATTAAAACTGAGCTTGAGGAGATATTCGGGGGTATGGGTCTCAAAGTGGAGATAAAAGAGGATTTGGCAAAGCTAAGGGTGAGAGTCTTGCAAGATTTAAATCGCTAACCTTTTTTAACCACAAGATCACACATCGTGGGCTCTGCCCACGTCCCCGAAAACCCTGAAAGGATTTATTTCACGAGAAACCTTTTCTTATTGCATACAAGCTGTATTTACCACCTGAGATCAAAGCTGCCAGTTTCATGATATCAAACCAATTTCCTCACCCAATTTAACCATCTTGCTCATCCCGTAATCATAACGAAATATCAAACTGCGGTCTTCCAAGTCCTGCAATATTCTCGAAAGCGTAGATTTCGGTATTCCAGTTCGGGCTGACAGGTCCGCCTGGTTCATCTCTCCGTATTCCATCAATGCTTCTATCACGCGCTTCTCGTTGCCTTTCAATATCTTCAGAAGCCCTACTCGGTCATCCTCAAGAGCTGCTTTACTCGTTTCCGGAACTTGTGCATCAGCATCCTGCACCTGTAACGCCGATTCCGAACCTGTTCCACCTGGTTCCACTTCATGCTCAGCTCTCGCCTTTTCGGGCATCACTGAATATGTGATAAACAGATAAAAAGCGCTGATGCCGAGCAGGAAAGAAAAAATTGCAATTATTATACAATCCAGGACAGTATACACATTTGGTATCTCTCTTATAAAGCTTGACTGCCCTTCAATAAACACTTGAAAGGTCGTAGGAAGCATGAACTTTGACATGACCATGAACACGGATACTACAAACAAAACCATGGCAAGTGCAGTTTTTCCTTCTATTTTCATGCCTTTTACCTACTTAATAAATATAAAAAAGACAAAACGTTATTTAATTTTTGTCAGTGGCTTATTCTTATGACTTCCTCTTTCTCCAGGCTTACGTGCACTGGGACTACTGTACCATCGGTAAACTTGAATTTTACGGATGCTCCTATCAATTCCTCGGTGCTACCCATTACGCTAAACCCTTCCGCTATCGGAATTTCATACGAGCTCATCTTTACTAATGGGCGACCCACCACGATCTCATAATCCTTCCCACTCAGTATCTCCTTCACTTCGGGGTCAGAAAGTGCGATGTGCTTAGCCTTCTCGGCTTGCTCTTCTGTTAATTGGATGTCACTCAAGCCTTCGTCTATTCCCGCGACCTCTCCCGTATTCAAGTTTACATAGACGGAAACGTAATAGTGCAAATACTTTTTCCCTGTAAAATCTGGCTTTGTGAGTAATAACTCTCCCACCGTTATCCCTGTTTCGTCGTTTCTATAAATGCAGTCAGGGCTATGTCCGGTTGTATGATACCCCCGGTCCAAGTATTGCTTCACCGTTTCATTCTGCGTTGCGATTTGAAAAGCAGTCTGTCTTTCTTCATCAGTTAGTTTCCAATACGGTAATTCCTCCCATGGCTCCGAGGACATCATTATGTATGTCACAGATCCAACGAATGCAAGTGCTATCACCAATCCTATTATTCCCAATGCCGCCAATACGACAATAGCTTTTTTTTTCATCTTATTTCTTTCACCTTCTCCCATACCTCCTGAACATGAAAGCCAAAGCCAGTATCACTATAACGATGATCGCCACGCCATAGAGAGCTACATTAGACGATTCCTTGACGATTATTCTAAAATCCTCTTCCTCTTCCAGTTGATCGCTTTTAACCTTCACCGTCACCTTGTAATCGCTGGGCGTAATATCACCGGGAGGCGTTAT
>QBUL01000002.1 GCA_013180605.1 Candidatus Methanophagaceae archaeon GoMg1
TAATTTCGAGAGAAATAGGACTTATCATGCCGGGCAGTGAGTTAATTCAACGGCATGAGTACAGGTAGTTAGCGGTTCATAAAGGTATATCGATCGCTCCACTTTACCGCAAGCGACCGGTATATTATGACTAATTTGTTTATGCGGTTACATGGTGTCAAAATCTAAACTTAGGATTATCCTACCGAAGATATTTATTGGTTATGAACTCTTGGAGATTTCGATAACTACGGACGCTCAACATTCAACATGCCCCTCATGTAATCTGCTTCAGCGGATAGTAGGGATATTGAGTTACCCATACAAAACAGCGAAGAGCCATAAACTTCAATAATACACATGAAAACAGAGCACTTGCCTTGCGTGAGGGTGGAGAAGAGGAAAGGCGAAGAAATCAGGAGAACATTGAAGGAACTCGAACTGCTGAGAACCGATGCAAGGATAACCTCCAACGATAATTTCATTTATTTACCACTTACGCGGGAGCTAAAAGAGGATGAAGTAGGTGAAATAGATTTTACGGAACTTTTAACCGCCGAGTTTGAGCTATTGGAACAGAGGAGAAGCATAGAAGATGTGGTTGGATTTAAACCCTCTTATGAAATGGTAGGAGATATAGCGGTGCTAACTGCTATGGATTTAACCGGGGAGAACGAACAGCTCGTAGCACATGCGCTAATAAACCTGCATAAAAACATTAAAGTAGTCGCAAAGCAGGTTTCACCGGTGGAAGGCGTGTTCAGAAAACGGAAACTGGAAATAATTGCAGGTGAGAACAGAACAGAAACGATACACAGGGAGAACGGCTGCAGATACAAGCTTGACCTGGAAAAGGTTTATTTTAATCCGCGGCTGGCGACAGAACGAAACAGGGTGGCATCGCAGGTTCGAACTCGTGATGGGGATAACAAAGAGGAGATAATAGACATGTTCGCAGGTGTCGGTCCCTTCTCCATACAAATCGCTAAACGTGCACCACAAAGCCACGTTACCGCGATTGACGCCAATCCCGATGCGATACGCTATCTCCGGGAAAATATCGAACTGAATGGCGTGAGAAACGTAGAAGCGATGGAGGGCGACATAAAAGAAATTTACGAGAGGTTCAGAAACAAGGCGGACAGGATAATCATGAACCTACCGAAAAGCGCTTATTTGTTCCTTCGAGAAGCTCTGTGTATGCTCAACCCTCGAGGTAGGATAATCCATTTCTATGATTTAGAATCCTCTTATTCTGATGCGACTGACGAAGAGCCAAAAGCGCATGAAATTGAAATTGCGGCAATAAACAAAGCGAAAGCGAAATTATCTGCGAAAGTAAAAGAAGCGGGTGATGAGTTTCATTTCCGTTCTCTGGAAATACGGGATGCAAGGAAAGTGAAGACCTATGCCCCTTATGCATATATTATTGGTATAGACGCAGCGATTATAGGTACTCCGCAATAAATTGCAAAGGCACGGTCTAAAGTCTAAAAATCAGGTGATTTATCACCGCGGAGAGCGCAGAGTACGCAGAGTTTTAATATCCAATGCCTTTACGGTCTCTTCCCCTTATCGTAAATTTGGTGGGATTTTGTATAACGGTTTGCGGACATACGAAGTTCGCCGAAGGCGAATTTGAGCGGAACGAAGTGCAGCCGTATGTCCGCTGTTAGACGACCCGTTAGGGCAAAATTGCATAGCAATTTTGAGTGCTCGCTCGCCATCTCTTTTATTTCCTGCCGACGTATATTCCGTATCCGAAATATTTAAAAATTCTAAAAACGCTTCTAGGGGGAATACTTATTTCCTTTATCCACTTTCTGACTGCTGGGCTCTTGAAGCACAGGGAGAAAAATTTACTCCATGCTCCTAAGTAGTCTCTAGGGTCCATTTGTCTAACTTCACTAGCCCATTGACGTAAAGCACTAGTTTTATAAACCCTTGCTGCTACGCCTGTAAGCCCTGCCTCCTCCAATAAATCCTTCCAACCAGCAGGATTTAAGAACTCCGCTTGGCCCAAAGCGCGGGACATGTATTCAACCAATTCTGGCGGCGG
>QBUL01000001.1 GCA_013180605.1 Candidatus Methanophagaceae archaeon GoMg1
CAGAAGTCCTGCCTCTACCGCTTAGTTTAAGCCTTACAGCTCTATGCGCTCCACTTCCTTTTACCACTATTTCCTCATATTTCCGTGCTTGACAACTTATTACCTCACCTTCTATTGCATCCTCTTTGTCCCTGTATATTGGCATAGAAACCACCTATTCTACCCTACCCTCTTTCATTAACTCCTCAACGATTTCGTGTACTATCTTTAAGTCTAATCCCAAATCATTAGACACCTCATACATGTATGCGTTTTCATGACTTTTCAAATAATCCTCTACCATCGTTTTCGCTTCGGAATATGAAACATCCTTTAACACTACTATCTTTTCTACAATTTCCTCTGCCCTACCCCTTTTAATTTCTTCGAGTTCCTTTCTTAATTTTAATATCTCTTGAACGAGTGCATATAATATTCTGCCTGTATTCTCTTCGCCCTCTGATGCAAGTTTCATAGGGGGCATTTTCAAAATTTCTTTAAAAGTAACCACTTCTTGCATTTTATTCTCCACTTCACCAACCTTATTTATATACATTATTTAAAATCTCATTCGTTTTAAAGATTATCACAGAATCATCACCTCCTCCTATGGAATGAATGTTATCAACGGAATTCGTCCCGGGTATTTTCCCTCTAATCTCTTCAAAGCATCCTTCAATCCTTTCTCATCCTTTACCACTACTATTTCGTCCTCTACTGCGACCACATGCCTGCCTCTGTACTTCTCTACTTTACTCATTAAATTCCCCAACTCTTTACTCATACTTACCATGCTTTTTCCTCCTTTACGGTTATCACCTTGTAGTATTTCCAATCCCCGCCACCGGAAGTTGATAAAACGGAAGCCATACCTACTGTTACGCTCAAAAGAAACACCAACACAATTCCAAATACAACCAATCTCACGCTTTTCCTTCTTCTTCTGTAAGGGTACCATGTCGCACGGCGTCCACGATGATACCAATTGTTCCTGTAACCTTAGCACCAAAGTTTTTGCAGACATTTCTCAACCTTCTGTCGTCTGTTGCAATTACCACATCCTTCAGTTCCAAAATTGTGGCTATGACATCAGAATCTCCAGTCTCTTCTTTATCCCCCAGAATTGAAAGGGCTTTCTTACGCATCCCTTCGGTTGGTTTTGTAACTTCCGCTTTGCCCTCTCTCAAGAGATACGCAAGTGTATTCCTCGCGGGTTCACTCATCAGTTCTGCCACCACCTTTTCGGGGATTAAAACTCGCCATCGTAAGAGTTCGACCTGCTCAACCGTGCTCAATGCGATAATGACCGTGGAATCGAGGACAAGACGAGAATTTGACGAAATCATTTTAATTCCTGCAAAGCTTCAACGTCCTCCTCAAGCTCTTCCGGGCGAATTTGCACCAGTAGGTTCTTCTCCCTGGCAATAGCGAACCAATCTGCAAGGTCGAGCCCTGCAAATCTTGCCGCCTGCTTCACACTCGCCTTTCCCGAAACGTAAAGCTCGATTGCTTTTCGGATACGAAGTTCATGAATACCTTCTCTGAGAGCAAGACGAAGAGTTTCCTCTTTATTCACGCCAAGCAGCGATGCAAGTTCACTTACTTCCCTCCTCTCTATTTCTGATGCCATGTTTACCTGTATATTTTAAGCCCATAAAAATCATCATAAAACTTTAAATATTGAGAAAACGAAGAGAATGTATATCAAACTGGATAGAAGTCGAGAATCCAAAAGAGGTGGATGGATGAATGAGTGCAGAAGCGGTGGTGTTGAATAAGGTATTTGGGATATTGAGAAAGGAGCTGAGTGCTGAAGAGTACGCGACATACCTTCAGATGGTAACGCCAAGAATAGGCGATGCGACGAAAGAGCTAAGAAAGAAAACGAAAGATTTGGGTTTGGAGGAAATTATTACGGGAGCGAAAAAGATAGAAAAAAGGGGCAGTAGAAGTGAAGGCTAAAATAATCGCATTTGGAGTTGTATTTGTGTTCCTTTTGAGTGCAGCGATTGGTATAGCTTCCGCTTTATCTAATTCCGGCGGTG
>QBUL01000171.1:0-1507 GCA_013180605.1 Candidatus Methanophagaceae archaeon GoMg1
CCCTCTATGGCTGTTCTGCCGTCCTTTGACGTGCCGATCCATCTCCCTTTTGGTGTATCTACCCCACTGCCCTCAAGAAACTTCAAATCCGATGCCTGACCTATTGCTGGTATCACCGTGTCCACGTCAATCACAAACTCCGAGCCCGCTACGGGAACGGGTCTCCTCCTGCCTGACTCATCCAGCGGTCCCAACTCCATGCGAATACATTCTAGCTCTTCTACTCTGTTCGAACCCATAATCCTCGTTGGATTCGCTAAAAATATAATCTTTATGCCTTCTTCCTCTAGTGCTTCCAATTCATCCTTCAATGCGGGCATCTCCGCTCTCGAGCGACGATAAACGATAGACACTTCTGAGCCCAGCCGTAATGCACTTCTTGCTGCATCTATCGCAACGTTTCCGCCTCCTACAACCACAACCTTTTTACCTGTTTTCACTTCGTTCCCGATATTAATACCGCGAAGGAAATCAATACCTGATATAACCCCTTCTAAATCTTCTCCCGGAATTCTCAATTTTACGCTCACATGCGCGCCAACAGAGATGAACACGGCATCGTAAGTTTTGCGTTGTTTTTCGAACATGTCCCGGTCAACGTCCACACCGGTTTTTATTTCCACGCCCAGAGCCCTAACAAAATCTATCTCTCGCTCCAGAATCGTTCTTGGTAATCGGTATTTCGGAATGCCCGCAGCCATCATTCCTCCCGCCACGGGGAGCTTCTCAAACACCGTAATGTCGTATCCATATCCAAAAAATTTCAAATCGTATGCGGCACTCAGACCCGCAGGTCCGGCTCCGATTACCGCTACTCGTTTACCGGTCGTCGCAGGAACGTGCTCAGGCTTTATCTCGTCTCTATAATTATCATAAACGTGGTCTGCAACAAACCTCTTCAGCTTCGCGATTGAAATGGGCTCATCTACTAAACCCCGTTTGCACATGTCCTCACATGGATGCGTGCAAACGCGCCCTAAAACGCCCGGGAAAGGGACTTTTTCTCTTATTAAGTCGTAAGCTTCCTTGAATTTACCGTCTGCTATTAAGCCCACGTAACCTCTGATATCCAGGCTGACGGGGCAAGTAGCTTGGCAGAACGGCGTTTCTCGCTCTATTGCATACGAATACGAAAGTGTCTCCTCCGGTGTGTATATTGCATTCCTGCTACTCTGCCATTCGTTGTACCTATCCGGAACGCTAACCGGGCATATTTTCCAGCACTCACCACATGAATCACATTTTGTCGCATCAATTCTGATTGGGTTCCTTCGTACACTTACCTTGAACCCATGATTCTCCTCCTCCACTCGTTCGATCACCGAATTTGTGAATACGTGAATCTTCTGATTGTTCTCATTCTCTTTTATCTGCTCTATAAGAGGCGCTAAAATGTCGGAAGGGTGTTTTCCGTCTAACAAATGGAGTTTAGAAAAAAGCCCGCCGATGTTAGACGTTCTCAAAACAAAAAAGACTTCTTCATCATTGGCACCGTCTAAAGCTGCCG
>QBUL01000171.1:1972-27001 GCA_013180605.1 Candidatus Methanophagaceae archaeon GoMg1
GCTTGCACTTACCCATTCCAGTCTTAACCGTTCAGGCTCAACTCCCGCCTCCTTTAACAATCTCCTCGCCATCTCTATCTTCTTCTCTGCATAATAATTCCCTTCTACGTAATGGCAATCCCCCAGATGGCAGCCACCTATAAACACGCCATCCGCACCGTATAGGAAACTATCCAGAATAATCTCGGGATCTACTCGTCCACTGCACATCACTCGTATTATCCGTATATTCGGTGGATACCAAAAGCGAGAGACACCTGCCAAGTCCGCACCCGCATAACAGCACCAGTTGCACATAAAACCGATTATCTTGGGTTCAAACATTTTCTTTTATATTTCACCGCAGAGCACACGGAGAACGCAGAGGCGTCAGAAAAAACAAACAATGGTTGAACAGTCTTAAAACTCTGTGGTCTCGGCGCTCTCCGCGGTGATCACTCACTATATTTTTAGATAGGGACATTTTCACACTCATCAATATATGTTCGCTCCTCTTTCAACGAAATAAACTTTTCCATTCAATCATAAATAAACCCTTGGCTTTTTATCTATTTTTATTATACCTAACAAATTGTTCCTATAATCCACTTCGTAGAGTATCCTGTAATCGCCAACTCGTTTTTAAGCTCTTCGTGCGATGTTAATTTTCCTTCGGATTTTTCTATCTTATACTCTTGCAATGCCTTATAGTCATCTTCCGTCATTATGCTGTCTATATCTACCATGTGCTCTTTTATCTCCATTAATTCCCTCTTTACAAATTCCAGGTCTTTGTGTATTATTTCCAATGTTACGGTTTCCATATTTTTTCACCTCCTTTTATTTTTACTTTTTGTTTCTTATAAAAATTTATAGTCATTCCGAAAAGTAACCACAAGATTACACATCGTGGGCTCTTTCCACATCCCCGAAAACCCGGAAAGGGTTTATTTCACGAGAAAAATCTCAGATTTCTGGTCTTGTGTTAATCTTGTGAAATCTCGTGGTTTTTAACATTAGCTATACAATATCTCCTCCACCGTCAAAACAGCTCTTTCTTGTGCTATCAATTGCTCATCGGTGAAGTGGTGCATTTTAATCGCCTTTTTTATGCAGCTCGACCCGCAGGTGCCACAACCCTTGCATTTTACGCCTGTAACTCGTGCTCTTCTTCCTTCTTCCGTATCTACCACTTCTACTGCCCCGTAAGGGCATACCGATTCGCAAATGCCGCAACCCGTGCAGAGCGTTTCGTCCACTTCTGCGGTTATCGGCTCCACCTCTACATACTCCTTAGATAAGATACTACAAACCCGCGAAGCCGCTGCCGATGCCTGCGCCACCGTATCGGGTATGTCTTTCGGCGATTGACAACATCCCGCAATGAAAATACCATCGGTAAACGTATCAACAGGACGGAGTTTTGGATGCGCTTCCAGGAAGAATTTATCCCCGCTTTGCATTATCTTCAATTTCCTTGCGGTATCAAGGGCATCTTTTTGCGAGATTATCCCGTTTGCGAGCACAACGAGGTCTGCTTCCTTCTCTATCGGTCGTCCTTCACTTACCGTTTTCACCCTCAATTTCCCATTGTCGGCCTTCTCCACGTTTATATCGTCTGTTAGCTCCCTTCTTATGTAATTCACGCCCTCCTCTTTCACTCGCCAGTAGAATTCCTCAAAGCCTTTACCAAAAGCTCTTACGTCCGTATAGAACACGGTCGCATTCGCATCCGGGATATGCTCCCGCACCAAATGCGCCTGTTTGGCTATATACATGCAGCACACACGCGAGCAATATTCGTTCCCTTTTGAGGTTTGAGGTTTGAGAATCCTGCATCTTGCATCCTGCATCCTTCTACTTTCCACGCTACCTTCTCTTGACCCCACGCAAGATATGAAAACCACTTCTTTTGGCTCTTTTCCATTTATTTCTATCTGCCCTAATGTCGGACCCGAAGCGTTACAAAGCCGCTCGAATTCCAAGCCTGTTATTACCTCGTCATATTCATATCCGTAATTAGGCTCCAGAGATGGGTCGAATAAGTCATAGCCCGTTGCTGCTATTATCGCACCCACCTCTAACTCGATTTCCTCATCCCTCTCTTCAAAATTTATCGCTCCCGCCTCACATACTACTTCGCACAGACCACATCTCATACATTTGTCCCGCTCAAGCGTATAGGCTAAAGGAACAGCCTGTGGAAAAGGAACATAAGCCGCTTTTCTCGCTCCTAAATCCATATCAAACTCATTTGAAATAGTCACTGGGCATACTTTCGCACAATCTCCACATCCCGTGCATTTTTCTTCATCCACATACCTCGCTTTTTTCCTCACCACTACCTTAAAATTCCCTATGTAGCCCTCTACGGTCTCCACCTCCGCATAAGTAATGAGCTCAATATTTTTATGGCGAGCTACATCCACCATCTTCGGTGTGAGCACGCAGGCAGAACAATCCAAAGTTGGAAAAGTCTTATCAAGTTGTGCCATGTGCCCACCGATAGAAGGCTCCCGTTCTACTAAATACACCTTGAAACCTGCATCTGCAATATCCTGTGCGCTTTGAATCCCCGCTATACCCCCGCCTATTACCAGTACAGAAGGTATCACTCCCACACGCATTGGCTCCAAAGGCTGTAATAAGGATGCTTTTGCAATTGCACTCGCAACCAGCCCCTTTGCCTTCTCTGTCGCTTTTTCCTTATCCGTGTGAACCCAACTGCAATGCTCCCTTATGTTTGCCATTTCCATGCAATATGCATTCAAGCCCGCTTCCTCGCACGTTTTTCGAAAAGTAACTTCGTGCATTCTCGGTGAGCAAGAAGCAACGACAACACGGTCCAGATTTGCATCCGAAATGTCTTTTTTTATCAGCTCCTGTCCGGGATCAGAGCACATATAAACGTAATCTCTTGCAATAGTGACATCGGGTTGATTCTTTGCAAACTCCGTCACCTCCTTCACATCCACCGTAGCTGCGATGTTCGTTCCACAATGACATACATAAACGCCGATTTTCATATTCTATCCTTGACCTTCTCCTTTTTAAACCGCACTATCTTTCTGATTTCCTCTTTATTGACTTCTGCTCTGGCGAACGCAATCAAATCCAGAAGCTGCTCCCCCCTCTCAGACCTGACGATTACCGTGCTATACCCCTCTGCACTGCCTATCGACCCGACAGAAACATCAGCAAGCCTCGCTGTAACATCATCGCAATACCGACAACTCTCTCTCACCATCTCTTCCAGATGGGCTATTTTTGTTTTATAACGATTTCCACTCACCGTAACCTCATATTCCCCTTTTGCTATCTGTATTTTACTCGCAGAGGAAAGGTCAATTCCAAATAACTCCCTCGTCTTGCTTACGAACTTATCATGGTAAAAACTCTCAAAACAGAAAAGTCCAATGGTGGTAATTTCTATCTGCGGGACTTCTCGTAGCAAAACAGACTGTATTTTCCGAACTGCTCTTACCTCGCAAGGTGTCCCGACAACCGCTATTTTCCTTTTTCCTCTTTTCACCGCTTCCCCTATCTTCGATACCATAGGGCATTGCACATACTTTGTCCCCTTCGTTTTTTTTATTTCCTCTACATCCGCTGTTATCTTTGGAACTGCATTGTAGCCATCTACCCTTTCTGCTACGATAACGCAATCAAATAGCTCTTTTTCCACACCTGCGACCAGCATAGAAGTAACCACCCCCCCGTCCTGCCCTTCTATTGCTGTTTTACCCGCAATTAACTTCTTGTAGATGCCCAAATGCTCGTCTCTCATGCCCTTAGAATCCAAAAACATTTTCTCCAAACCTTCTATATCTGTTTCCGTCATCGGGCATACATCATAGCAAGTCCCATTCTCGCTGCACTTCAGCACTCCCTCTCTATCAAGTGAACAGTCTTCTTTTAATACCGGTGCATCGGGTCCAAGTTCGAGATGCTCACAGAAGGAAACGCAAGCTCCACAGTATGAACATAGATTCTTCTCGATTATCTCCACATTTAGTCCTTCAAATCCCTTGCTCCTCCCTTTTAACACCCTTTTAACGCCCCCTAACTCTTAACTTAACAAACCATCTATCTGTGCATATATCTGCTCATCCTTGAAGTGTGCCATTGAAATTGCTCCAGACGGACATGCAGACCCGCAAGAACCACAACCCTTGCATACCACTTCATTCACATGCATCACTCCTGCTTCGAGCGAGAGCGCATCAAACGGGCAGATTGCTTCGCAAGTTCCACATCCCACGCAGATATTCTCATTTATTCTCGCTACTATTGGCTCTATCTCCACTTCACCGCGCATCAGCGGTATCGAAGCTCTTATTGCCGCACCAACCGCCTGTGCAACGCTATCGGGAATATCCTTTGGTGACTGGCAGCATCCCGCGATGAAAATACCATCTGTGAAGGTATCAAGAGGACGGAGCTTGGGATGCGCTTCTAAGAAAAACCCATCTCCACTTCTCGTGATCTTCAATATTTTAGCGAGTTCTCCTACGTCTTTTCTTGGCACGATTGCATTCGCTAGGACTACCAAATCAGCTTCTATTTCTATCTTTTCTCTCTCGCTTATCGTCCTTACTATCACTTTATCATCCTCTTCGCTCCGTTTTATCACTTCCACTTCATCTTCGAGCTCCTTTCTTATGTATTCCACCCCCTCCTTTTTCACACGATTATAAAACTCTTCAAATCCTTTTCCATACGCCCTCATATCATTATAGATTATCCTGACCCTCGCATCCGGTATTTTTTCGCTGACCAGATGCGCCTGTTTCGCTATATACATGCAGCAAACTCGAGAGCAGTATTCGCATTCACCTTCCTTGCGAGAACGAGAACCAACACAAGAGATGAAAACCACTTCTTTTGGCTCCTTGCCATTAATTATAATCTTCCCACCAGTAGGACCCGAAGCAACCGAAAGCCGTTCAAATTCCAATCCGGTCAGAACCTCTTCGTATTTGTACCCATACGTCGTTCCTTCCGAAGGGTCAAGTAACTCGTATCCTGTTGCAACCACAATCGTCCCTACTTCTATTTCTATCTCTTCCTCGTGCTGCTCAAAATCAATTGCATCCGCAGGGCACGCTTCTTTACACGCAGGATATTTGCCACATTTTCCTTTTGTTATGTATAGGCAACGTTCTGCATCTACGGTATAAGCCAGAGGAACGGCTTGAGGGAAAGGAACATATATCGCACCTCTTTTCCCAAATCCCGCGTCAAATTCATTTGGGACTCTTCCACGAAGCAGACATGCGTTTGCACATTCTCCACATCCGGTGCATTTATGCTCATCCACGTATCGGGGTTTCTTCCTTATCGTCACCTCATAGTTCCCTATATATCCTTTTACCTCCTTCACATCGGAATACGTGAACAACTGGACGTTCTTGTGTCTTTCTGCTTCTACCATCTTCGGTGAGAGAATGCAAGCCGAGCAATCTAAAGTCGGAAATGTCTTGTCGAGTTGAGCCATGTGCCCACCGATCGAAGGCTCTTTCTCTACTAAATACGTCTCAAATCCCTTGTCCGCGATCTCCAAAGCGGCATAGATTCCTGCTATTCCTCCTCCTATCACCAGTGCTCTTGGTATAACGCCTACTTTCTTCCTCTCTAAGGGTTCTAACAATGCCGCCTTAGCTACTGCCGAAGCAACTAAATCTTTCGCCTTCTCTGTTGCTCCTTCAGGATGTACCCAGGCGCATTGCTCTCGTATATTTGCCATCTCAAAACAATATGGATTCAAGCCCGCATCGGCACATGCATTTCTAAATGTGGGCTCATGCATCCTCGGCGAGCAGGAGGCAACAACCACGCGATTCAATCCATACGCCTTTATATCGCTTTTTATCAATTCCTGACCCGGGTCAGAGCACATATACTGGTAATCTCGTGCAACGACTACGCAGGGTAACCCTTCCGCAAACTCCGCCACCGCTTTAACATCTACCGTCGCTGCTATATTCACACCACAATGACAGATATAAACACCCGTGCGAATAGTTTCCATCCTATTCAATATTCCAACCATAAGATATAAAAGATATTCGGTTTTTTTTTTCGAGCTAATTAGCACCTTGGATTTGTTATCCCTCTTTATTGAAACATATCACATCATATTAAAAATAACAAGCAACAATACTTTTAGTAGGGATTGGTATCGAAATGCCAGCAAGAGGAAAGGACAGAATAAAATTTCTGGGGACTGCGGGTGCGAGATTCGTAATGATAACGCAGTTTCGGTCCTCTGCGGGTGCCGTTCTCAGTTTAAAGGGTACGAATGTCCTTATAGACCCGGGTCCGGGCACGCTGGTACGATTCGCATCCTGCAAGCCGAAACTTAACCCCGCTAAGCTGCATGCGATTATCTTAACCCATAAACATTTAGACCACTCTAATGACGTGAACGTGATGATAGAAGCGATGACCGAAGGGGGTTTCAAGCACAGGGGAGTGCTTTTGTGTCCGAACGATGCCCTGTCTGACGAAGGAGATGCGGTTATTTTGAACTATTATAAACATCTCCTTGATCGGGTAGAAGTGATGACCGAAGGAGGCAACTACTCAATAGGTCAAATCGAGGTAAACACGCCTAAAAGGCACGTGCATGGCGTGGAAACGTATGGATTGAACATAAAAGAAAGGGGGGAAAAAAGGACAAAAGTCTCTTTTCTTGTGGATACGCTCTATTTCGATGGTTTAGCGAATTATTACGACGGAGAAGTGCTCGTGATGAACGTGGCGATGTATGAAAGGCGAGAAGGAGTGAACCATCTGTGTGTGAACGATGCGAGAACGATTATAGAAACAAGGAAACACAAGCCAAAGGTTGTAATCCTCACGCATTTCGGTATGTCCATGCTTAGAAACAAACCGTGGGAAATAGCAAAACGGCTAAGCGAAGAGACGGGTGTAGATGTGATAGCGGCACACGACGGTATGGAATTTGAGCTGGGTAAATATAGTCATTCCAGTAATAAATTGTAATTAATAAACCACGAGATTTCACGAGATTAACACAACACTTTCTTTCTTTTCCAAAGAAAGAACCTGTGCTAAGAAAGAAAAAATTATTTGTTTTTCTTTTAGCACAGGTTTTCTTTTTGTAAAAAAGAAAAAGTGTTGTGTAATCTTGTGGTTAATAATATTCAGAATTTTTTTAGCGGTTTGCTTTTTCGGTTATCTAAACCGCTAAACCGCTTTTAGACTCCTTCCTCCTCAAGCCATCTTCATCCGCATACCGCGCTATCAACGGTTTTAGCTCCTTGCTATACCATCCCTTTTCGATATATCGGGGATATATCGGCAATCTTTCTCTTAATTCAAAATTTGGGGCAACCATTCTCCTCAGTTCTTCCTCCTCTGGCCACGGTGATTCGGGGTTTATATAATCAATGGTTTTTTCCGATATTCCGCCTAAATCCGATGCTCCCAGTTCTATTAGTACCTTAGGCGAAGTCAAATTTGGTGGAACCTGTATCGCTATTTCTTTAGGTAATATCTCTCGCGCTGCACGGACAACTTCCTTCAGGTCCTCAAAGCTCGGCGGGCTTTCGTTCCACATCGGCGTGAGCGGCTTGGGAACGAAAGGCTGAATGATGACTTCCTGTATATGCCCGTATTTCCCGTGCAGCGATTGTATAGCCTGCAAGGAGCGAATACGATCTTGTGGGTTTTCTCCTATCCCTATCAACAAGCCGGTAGTAAAAGGTATTTCAAGTTTTCCCGCTTCTTCTATCATTTTCAATCGCTCTGCCGGGATTTTTCCCGGTGAGTTCCTGTGCGCTTCGAGTTCTGCTGCGGTAGTTTCGAGCATCAAGCCCATTGAGGCATTCAGGTCTCGCAGCTCGATTAGCTCTTCACGACTTAGCACGCCCAGATTACAATGTGGAAGCAATCCATGCTTTATCGCAAGTTTGCACAGCTCTCGCGTGTATTCAACAAGCGAGGAATAACCTGAGTCGAGAATCTCTTTTTTGAAGTAAGAAGAAAGATTTGCGAGTTCAGGCTTTTCGCCCGCCGTAAAAAGAGCTTCTGTTGCTGCTCCTTTAGCTTTTACGAGAGCTAAAAATTCGCTCATGCTTATTAAATAAGCATCGTCAGAGCTGCGAGCTCGAAACACGCAGTAGTCGCATGCATTCCGGCATACGTTCGTCACAGGGATAAAAACATTTTTAGTGAAGGTAACAACACAATTGTTTTTCATTTTAAATCTTTTAAAAAGTAGAACGATAACCAGAAAAGATAATAGAATATAAGAGACATTAAACTTTTATCAAAAATAGAGTGATTCAGATGAAAGTCACGATAATAGGCGGAGCAGGTGGGATGGGGAGATGGTTCGCCGAGTTTTTCAAGGAAAACGGCGTTGAGGTGCGAATAGTAGACAAAAGCCCCGAAACGAAGGCGATTGCAAACCAAATAGGCGTGCAATTCTTGAATACGAACCTTCTAAACGTTACGGAAGGCGAAGCGGCGGGAAACGAAGAGATTGTGGATACGGACGTATTGCTCGTCTCGGTACCCATAGACATAACGGGACGTGTAATAGAGAGCGTAGGACCGAAAATGCATGGGGATTCGCTGCTGATGGATATAACGTCAGTGAAAAAAATGCCGGTAGAGATGATGCAAAAATTTACACCAGCAAGCGTCGAAATTCTTGGCACTCATCCTTTGTTCAGTCCCACGGCAAAAAGTATGCGAGGTCAAACTATCGTTTTTGTGCCGTCGCGAAAATTTGGTCGTTTATATGAAGAAGTAGACACGATGTTCAGGCGAAACGGTGCGAAAATAGAAGTTTTGACCGCAGAGGAGCACGACGAAACAATGTCGGTTATACAGGGATTGACACATTTTATCCTGCTCGCTTTTGGTATCACGTTGAAAGAACTTGATTTTGACGTTGAACAGTCGAGAAAATTCATGAGTCCAATGTACGAGATATTGATGGATTTCGTGGGCAGACTTTTGCATCAAGACCCGCATTTATATGCGATGATACAGACGAAATTCGAGATGGGAAAGATACACGAATCATTTTTGACGGTTGCAAACAGGTTGTATGAGCAGGTATCTGCGGGTGAAGTGGAAGCGTTTATGGATGAGATGCGGGAAGCGAAAAAGCACTTTGGGGATAAGGAGACAGAAAGAGCGATGACGGATTCGGATAGGGTGATAGAGGAGAAGATAAACCTTTCTTTGGGAAAGAAAGTTTGATCAAAGAAACAAAAGCCAAATGAGCCAAAACACAACCACAAAAGTAAAAATATGCGGCAATACTAATGTCGAGGATGCCCTAATAGCTGCAGAAGCAGGTGCAGATGCTATCGGCGTGATAAACGTCACTGATACGAGAAGGTATATAGATTTAGAAGACGTGAGGGCGATATTCGATGCGTTGCCTGTTTTTGTGTCAAAAGTCGTGGTTGTCACGTTGGATAACGTCCCAATCGGAGCTGCGCACGATAAAATAAAGTCAATCGAGGACACAGGTGCGGATTGCATACAGCTTCACGGAGAGGAGCCAGTGGAACTCGTTGCAGATTTACGTGCGTGTACAGAAAGCAGCACAAGAATAATAAAAAAGATTGGCGTGAGTGGAGATAAAGAAAAGTGCCTGGAGAACGCTTTAGCGTATGAAAACATTGTGGATTCGATATTGGTGGATACTGCAGCTATATCAGAAGGAACAGGGGAAACAGGCGGAACAGGGAAACAACACGATTGGAACATAAGCAAAGAAATTGTGGAGCGTGTGAAAAAGCCGGTGATACTTGCCGGTGGACTGAATCCTGATAACGTCGCCAGAGCAATAGCACTGGTGAAGCCTTATGCCGTGGACGTGTCCAGTGGTGTGGAGCGCGAACTAAGAAAGAAGGATGCGGTGAAGGTGAAAAGATTCATAGAAGCTACAAGAAAATAAATTATTGACACGGAATAACGCAGATTAACACAGACAAAACAAACTGCAAAGTGCAAAATTTGTGTAATCTGTGGTTAAAATCAACAATGTTAAATGCAAATAAGTCCGCGTAAATCTGTGTCTTGAATAGAAGGAAGTTATAGTTTATTTATACAAAAACAAAAGAGAATAAAATATGCAGTCAAAACCTGATGAGCACGGGAAATACGGGATATATGGCGGGAAGTTTGCGCCTGAGGTATTGATGTCCGCATTAGAAGAGCTTGAAAAGGCGTTTAACCGTTTTTATAACGACAAAAGTTTTAAAGAGGAGTTAAATAGGCTTTTACGAACATATGCAGGTCGTCCAACGTCTCTTTACTTTGCGAAGAATCTATCAGAGAGTTATGGTGCGAAGATTTATCTGAAGCGAGAGGATCTGGTGCATGGAGGTGCGCATAAGCTAAACAACACGTTAGGGCAGTGTTTACTGGCAAAGCACATGGGCAAGAAGCGCATAATTGCAGAAACCGGTGCAGGACAGCATGGCGTAGCAAGTGCGATGGCTGCTGCGGTCTTGGGGCTCGAATGCGAGGTGTACATGGGCACCGAAGACATAGAGCGGCAGAAACTGAACGTGTTCAGGATGGAACTTTTAGGTGCAAAAGTAAGCCCGGTTGATTCGGGCTCTAAAACGCTGAAGGATGCGATAAATGAATCTATGCGGGACTGGGTGACTAATGTCGAGAATACATATTACCTGATAGGCAGCGTGGTGGGACCTCATCCGTATCCATTGATGGTGCGCGAATTTCAGCGAGTTATAGGCAAGGAGACAAAAGAGCAGATTCTGGATGCGGAGGGGCGGTTGCCGGACACTATCGTGGCGTGTGTCGGTGGAGGCAGTAATGCGCTGGGCATATTTTACGATTTCTTAGATGACGATGCGGTGGAGCTTATTGGCGTGGAAGCAGCGGGAAAGGGTTTAGAAACGGGTGAGCACGGGGCTTCTATTTGCGCGGGCACTGAAGGCGTCCTGCACGGGATGTACTCGAAATTATTGCAGGACGAGCACGGTCAAATAAAACAGTCATACAGTTTTGCACCCGGGCTCGATTATCCCGGTGTGGGACCTGAGCTGGCGTATTTAGCAGATTCGGGGCGGGTAAAGATGGCTTCCGCAACGGATGAGGAAACTTTAATAGCTTTTGAGATTCTATCCAGGAAAGAGGGAATAATCCCTGCTCTGGAATCTGCTCATGCAATCCATTATGCAATAGAAGAAGCGAAGAGAAAGGCAAAAGAGCGAAAAGAAAATTTGATTGTGGTGAACCTTTCGGGGAGAGGGGATAAAGACATATTCCTTGTAGAGAAGGTGCTTAGCGGCGAATGCAGATAAGAATAAAAACAAGCGAAACGGAACTAAAGCATCTTTTGATCGCATGGCTCGCTATTTCTTTTGCGTTTGCCGTTGTCCTGCGTGGCTGGCACGGGCTAAATTTCTTTTTGGTATTCTGTATTTCTGCGATTACCGTTGGCTTTGCATTCATCCTCCACGAACTCGCTCATAAAGTGGTTGCACAGAAATATGGTGCATGGTCGGAGTTCAGGATGGCACCTTTTATGCTGCTCGTGGCAATATTAACCGCTTTTATGGGATTCATATTTGCGGCGCCCGGTGCCGTTATGATAATTAATCCGTATCTCACGAGAGAAGAAAGCGGGAAAATCGCGATAGCAGGACCGATGATGAACGTGGCGTTGGCTTTCCTTTTCCTTCCCCTCGCCTTCTCCACTTATGGGCTGCCGAAACAAATAGGAGAATTCGGCGTGATGATAAACGCATGGCTTGCGGTTTTTAATATGATTCCTGTCAGCGTATTGGACGGGCGGAAGGTGATGGCATGGGACAAGCGGGTGTATGGTGTTGCTTTGGGAATTGCGATTGTTGTGCTGGTAATGAGTATGATGATATAACATATACTCATTCCGAAAATTGTAACCACCAGATTACACGGATTTCCATGAGAGAACAATAATAGAAAACATTTTTTCGTGTTTCATCGGCGATTTTATCCTCTATTAACCATCATTTCTTGTGTTAATCTCGTGGTTTTTTTACCCTTGCTAAACAAATACATTTACATTTACATTAACTATAAAATATTTAAAGCCGATGAAAAACAAAAAGCAGCGATTAATAGACGTTTACGGTAGAGAAATAAGGAGTCTGAGGTTCTCTATCACGAATCGGTGTAACTTGAATTGCATCTACTGTCATTGTGAGGGAGAAGAACGAGCAAAGGAGATTTCAGCAGATAAAATAGCTAAGAGGGAAATAAGTGCTGAGTTTATAATAGCGATAGCGCGGGTTGCATCGGATTATTTTGACATAAGGCGAATAAAATTTTCGGGTGGCGAGCCGTTAATGCGAGCTGACCTTGCGGACATAGTTCAAGGTATGCGAGACATTGAGGATAACATCTCCGTAACGACAAATGGTGTGTTTTTAAGCAAATATGCACGGGCACTTGCAGATGCTGGTCTGGACAGGGTGAACGTCAGCTTAGATTCGATTAACGATGAAAAATATGATTTTATCACGTGTTCAAGAAACAATCTCCACAGCGTGATTGATGGTATTTACAGTGCGATAGATGCAGGTCTTACGCCGGTCAAGCTGAACATGGTTCTGCTGAACGGAATAAACGAGGATGAGGTGGTCGCCATGATGGATTTTGTGCGTGGGTGCAATAAAAGAGGTGCAGGGGGGAAAGGAGAAGGAGAATCGGTAATCCTGCAGCTAATAGAATTGATTCCCTCATTTGGGGCAGAACCCCACACTATGTCAAAATACACCGTTGATTTTTCAAAGGTTGAATCCGAACTGAAATCAAAAGCATCAGCGATAAAAACCCGAAGGCTGCAACACAGGCGAAAATATTTTGTAGATGGTGTAGAGGTAGAAGTTGTTCATCCGATAGCGAACACCGAGTTCTGTGCGAATTGCTCGCGATTGAGAATAACGTCTGACGGAAAAATAAGACCCTGCTTATTGAGGAATGATAATCTCGTTCCCATAGAGAGCATGGATGAAAAGCATATAAGGAGCAGATTGAAATTGGCGATGCAATACCGAGAGCCGTTTTTTGATACGAATTCGAATAACCATAAGATTTAACCAATTTCCGCGACAAAAAACAAACAACAAATAAATGAAAAATAAATTATATTATAGACACAGATTAACACAGATAGGTGATAAAAACCAACAATGTTAAACGTAAATAAGTCCGCGTAAATCCGTGTAAATCAGTGTCTTAACTTAAGTAGAGTAACATATAAATCCATATTAAGAATTATTATTTATAATAGAGGGAGTGAGAAAATAATGGGCGTAGAAGTAGAAATGGATATTTTTGTGGATAAGGAAGAGGTAGAAGCAAACGAGTTCGTGCAAAACGTGATGGGAAGGGCGATTGCGGGTGCTGTTTCGGCGTTAAAGGGTGTGAAGGATGATTGGAGTGAGATGGAGATAACGGTGAAAAGGAGGTAAAGAATACCAAGGGGATTCCGCCTATTATAGCCGTAATGTTGTTGGCATTTATTACAGTAGCATAAACTTGTAGCTACGGTCTACACATGGATTTCCTCTATGACACGTGAAGCTTCAGTGATCCTGCCACGTCCACCCATCTCGAGAGGGTAGACCTTGCTGTATTTAGATAGCAGGTCAATCGGCGTGATCATATGATTGAGTTTCGCTTTCTTTAAGAGCTACACGGCACAGTCTAAAAATCAAGTGATTTATCACCGCCGAGAGCGCAGAGACCACAGAGTTTTAAGACTGTTTCAATCGTTGCTTATGTTTTTTGGTGCCTCTGCGTTCTCCGTGTGCTCTGCGGTGAAATTTAAGGATTTAGCAATTTCACTAGAAAATTCGGCAGTGCCAGCTGCACCAGTTATTTTACAGTGGATATAAAGGGACAGAAATGCGACGAACACGTGTCCAAAGACACTTTCATCGTCCTGCGGGTAGAGTTTGTCCGCATTAAGCACCGTCTTGTACGTGTCAAACATCTTCTCAACCACGTCTCGTTTGTTTCTTGTGAAGCAGATATATCTCCTGCTTCTCGACATCCATATCCTAAATAATCAGGATCTTCCCTGCCTTCTTCATTCCCGCATCGAATAATTTTTTCTTCTCTATCTTGTGCTCAGCCTTTTTCCTGTACAGGGTCTTCTGTTCTTTACCCGCGTGTCGCTGATTTTCCAACCAACTTCTCGCCCACTCTTCTATGTTCCCCATGATTTGACGGAGTTAAGGTTAATATGTGTCTTAATATAGGTCGGCATGGCAGGGCACTTGGCTTCGATATATCCGAACCCACTTCGCATATACCACCCTCTGGTCGAACTTCTCATCTTCAAGCATCTTCTCCCTCTTCTATCTGCGAACTATCCTCCGGACTTTTAACTTTAGAAACCTTTACCTTCGCTGTCCTTATCAGCTTCGAACCCAACATATATCCTTTTTCAAGTTCCTCCAGAACTGTATCCTCCTGGAGACCGTTATCAACGACCGTCATTATCACTTCGTGTTTATATGGATCTAACTTCTCTCCTACTGTTTTTATTGATTTTAACCCTTCTTTACCAAGAACTGCCATCAAATTCTTATATATCAACTCAATTCCCTCAACAAATGATGCTCTGTCCTCATTCTGTTTCGCAGATGCAATAGCAATCTCAAGATTATCAATAAGCGGCAATAGACTCTTTGTTAACTCTTCAGTTGCACACATTTCATACATTTCTCGCTCACGAGCAACCATCTTTTTGTAGTTCTCAAAGTCTGCCTGAAGATATTTTAGTTGCGATAAATAATCTTCAGCTAACCTTGTCTTCTCTTCCAATTCCTTCTTCAACATCTCTATTTCAGTGCTTGTAACCTCTGCTTCCACCTCTTCAACTTCCTTCGCTGCTTCTTCCTTTTGTTCCTGTTCATTCTTCTGAACTTCGGTCAAACTCATTTCCTCCCTTTTATTTTATTCTTCGTATAACGGCTTCAGCATATACGACGTTGCCGAAGGCAATGTCCCGAAGGGCAAGGGCGTTAGCCCGCAGCGTATATGCTGTGTTATACGCCGTACAAATTTTAAACACTTGTTTCCAACTCGAATTTTAAAGCCTCTAATATTTGCTCTGGTTCTTCATTTCGTAATTTTTTATTTACTAAATCGATTAGATCATTTTCAGTTAAAACTAAAATTAACTTCTTAGCATTAGTCAATAGACTCCTTTGTTTTTTAACTCCTGCTTTAGATAACCCTTTTCTTGAAAAGATTATTCCCACTTTTCCTAAAGATTCTTTGTCAAGATAGTCAGAGGTTTGTATCAACTCCTCTTTTCCAAATTCGTTAGTTAAATTTTTGAATTCAAACACCATGTTTTTAGCATCGTAATCTAATCTCAATTCTTTCCAGAAATCTTTACCCGTATTTTGAACTATTGCATCTCTTATATCTAAATTGTTATAAGTTCTTGATTGAGTTTTTATTTTAAAATTTCTAAAAGAATCTCTAAAAACAAAATCAATAATGTCTATGCAAATATCTTCAAATTCCCACCATCCTTTTATCCCTTTAGGACAATTTTTGAGCGTTGATAATAATTTTTGAGCTTGATATAATCTTGTATCAATTTCTTTATTTTTTAATTTATCTTTTAGAAATGGATAAATTATATCTTCGATGATCTCATCAGTACCTATGACATTTTCCCTAATCAATAGGAAAAAGCTATTTATATCCATCAAATAAATATCTTTATCCTTTTCATACTTTTTCTTAATTGCATCAGGAATAATAGTCGAACTAATTATAATTGTCTCCCCACCTTTTTGTCTCTGACTTTCTATATTTTTAACACTTACTTTATCTTTTTTGTTGAGTCTCGCAATTTTAAACGCATTTCTTTGTAAATGTTGGTTGTATTGAATACCTATTTGTTTTTTTAATCCAGTTAGGTGAATGCCCATAATGGATAGCATCTTATCTGAAAATGTTTCAAAAATGACATCATCATAATTTATTTTGAAGAGATCAAATAGTTCGTTTTTTAAATCATGATCAATAGAACCTTCTATACGTTTAATCGAATCTTCTCTATATGAATTTAAATCAAAACTTAATTCGATAGTTAAATCATACACTTCGTTAAAGTAATCATCCAAAAAAAGAATTGTGTAGATTTTACCATCAATTTCTATCTCAAAACTTCCACTTTTACTCCTTTTCTTCCCTTCGCAAAGAGCTAAATCGGTTTGAGGATTTACAGGATAATCTGGAATTTTTAAAATCGATTTTGATAATGATATTTTTATATGAATACCATCATAATACTGAAAATGATTAGCTATATCATTGTATTTTTCATTAATTATTTTTTTATACTCCAACCACCAGTTTTGATAATAATCTAGAAGTAGTTTTTTGTGTTCATTTGAAATTGGCTGAATTTTTTCACGAAATCTGGAGATACCCCCCTCTAATTTGTCGATCTCTTGGTCTATTGGAATTGGTTTAAAATATGTCATTTTTTTATTTTTCTTGTCCCAAATTCTATATGGGGGAATTTTGGTAAGTGAGAGTGCTTTATAATCCTTTAAAACATTCAATTTGATTTTGCTTACTAAGAATTCCCTGTGTTTTTTAGACATAAGAACTTTTGAAACGCTCGGAGAATCGAGAAATTTTGATGCTAACCTTTCTAATAATTTTCTATAAATAGTTGTCCTAATATCTTTTTGATTACCCTTTTGAAAAACATTGGAATCTGCATATAAGAAAATGTCTCCTTCAGAATGAGACCGATTTAATAATTCTTTTAAAATATTCTTATCGGAAAATTTTTTAAAGAGCCTTAAATCAAGGTTTAAATTCGAATTCAGATAATCATAATATTCAGACAATTCTAAGCATTTATGTAAGAAGGAATCAATCTTAGCTAACTTTGAAATTGTGCTTTGAGATTTGTCACTTTCTTTTCTTAACTCATGTAAGATAGAAAGATAATCTATCGATTTTTCTAATACAATGGATTGTTTCAATTTATTGGCTTTCATTAGTTATTCTCCTTATTTATTTTGTATGGCGTATAACGGAACGAGTGTATCCGAAGTTGCCCGATAGGGCAATTTCCCGGAGGACAAGGCGTAGCCGTAGCGGATACACTTTGTTATCGGAGTGCGATAGCACTGAGCGACCGATAGGGAGCGAGAGTTTTTGAGGGTACATAACAATATCTTGATTGTTATAATTTAAAATTAAATCTCCATTTGAATTTCTCATTTTAGGTATTGCTTTTTCAATTCAATTATTTCCTCCCTGACCGCGGGAGTTTTCGCATTCTTTGGATCAAGTTGAGCTATGAGTTTTGATGCAAATTCTTCACTTCCATTAGCAATATTTTCAATATACCAACCGACTTCTCCAACATATTCTTCTGCCTCTATTTTATCCTTAATAACAGGAATTAATTTCTCTGTCCTTCATAACAGGAATTAATTTCTCTGCAACTTTTTTATTCCCCTCAGCAACTCTTTCAACACACTCAGATATTTTCCAAACATCTTTTTCTGCCTCTATTTTGACCTTTAATTTTTCCAAATCCAAACTTTTGACTAATTTCTCTGCAATTTCCTCACTTCCATCAGCGATCTCTTTAACTTCCCCACTTTCAGCATCGATCTCTTTAATTTCCCTACTTCCATTAGCGATCCCATTAATACACAAACCGATTTTTCCAATATCCTCTTCTGCATCTATTTTACTCTTTAATTTTTCTAAATCTAAACTCTTGACTAACGTCCTTGCAACTGCAAAATTTCTTTTAACAATCTCGCTAATAAACAAACCGATTTTTCCAATATCCTCTTCTGCCTCTATTTTACTCTTTAATTTTTCTGAATCCAAATTTTCGACTATATTCTCTACAAATTCTTCATTTCTTTCATTAATCTCTCCAATACCAAAAGATTTTTGGTATATGTTTAATTTACCATTTTTTTCTTTTAGAACGTATTCATAAGTATCCCTGCCACTGATTTCTAATTTTACTTTGTTTTCTCCCTCGTTAAGTTTGAATATAAGTGAGGTTTTCCCATTTGTAACAGTTATGGTTTTGCCATTATCGCTTTTTTTGATTTCTGCATTTTCTACCCATTCTACTTCTAAATCGTCCTCTAAAAATTCTATGAGTCGTCTACTATCGTTTCCTGGGACATCATCCCAGCTAAACAAATACCAAAAAGAAATTTCACGTTCCAAAGCAATCTCACAAATACACTCCTTGATTTTTCCAATATCCTTCTCTACCTCTATTTTACCCTTCATAACAGGAATTAATTTCTCTGCGACTTCTTCACTTGCTTCAGAGATACCACCAATGCACTCACCAATTTTTCCTAAATCTTCATCCGCCCATATTTTAACCTTTAATTTTTCTAAATCTAAACTCTTGGCTAACTTCCCTGCAACTTCCTCATTTCCCCCAGCAATATTACGGATACACCACCCAATTTTTCCTATATCCTCTTCTACCTCTATTTTATCTTTTAAATTTTTTAAATCCAAACTATTGACTAATTTCTCTGCAACTTCCCCTCTTGCACAACTAATACTTCCTATGCACTCACGGATTTTTCCAATATCCGCCTCTACCTCTATTTTATCTTTTAAATTTTTTAAATCCAAACTATTGACTAACTTCTCTGCAACTTCTTCCCTTGCATAAGTAATACCTTCAATATACAAACCACCATCCATTTCATCCCTTAATCTACTTATCTCTCCAACATTCCAAATACACCGGCCGATCTCCCCAACATTATCTTCTGCTTCAATGCTTTTTCTCAATTCATTAAAATTTTCTTCTGCCAGATATTCAATCAATTTTGCGTATTCTCCAAAGAGTGAAATACCATTAATAACTCCAACGCACTCTTCTGGAAATTTTTGAATATACATGTGAAATAATCCTTCAAACCAATTCTCATCAACCTTTTCCTTTACTTTATTTCCAAATCCATCAAATTTCCGGAATGTTTTTAGAAAAACCTCTGCTATTTCAGAATGGTACAGGATTAGATATTCAAAACCGTTCTCTTCAAGTGTGTTTATTTCATTGAGTTCTATAAGTTTTTCAATATCTTCATCTTCAGTAAATTCTTTTACAAATTCCGTTCTTAAAGGAATTTCATATTTGTAGAACACAGACAAAGGTAGAAAGACATTTTCAGCATTCATTACCCCAAAATTCTTTAAATCCTTTCTTATGTAATCTTTGACTTTTTTGCAAACGGCATCTTCATCAATTTTACCATATTCTTCATAAGCTTCTAATTCCCAAGCCAAAATCCAGAGGTTGCTTTTTGTTAATTTCCGCTTTATATTTTTAGGAATATTCTTTCTCTTTTCGCTAAATTTTTGAATTATGTCGTTTGCAGCATCATAACCTTTTATTTCAACTGCATCTTTGATATGTTCAGGAATTTTTAATGGGGATGTTGGACCATATTGTTCATCAATTTCTCTGGTTGAAACAAGAATTTTTACATCAGATAAATTTCTGATTATATCATCTACATATCCAAGATTTAGATGGGCATCATCAATAAAAAGATAGCCAGGGCACAATTTAAAAATTTCACTTCTTTCAACAGGTGTTATTTTAAGTTCTATAACATGAATATCTTTACCTTGACTTACAAGTTTAAAACCAACATTTCTTGAAATTACAGACTTTCCACTTGCTGGCTCTCCTTTGATTACAACCAAATCGTTATTCCCAAATTTTTCTATAATCTCATCAACCTCTTTTCTTTCAACAACAATACCTTCTTCAAAGTCAATCCATTCCGGTCCTGAAGGGCGGAAAAATCTCGCATCTTTTGATATTTCTTTTTTAAGAACCTTCTCCATTTTTGGGATTCTAACTTCACTATCTTTAACACCAAGTTGAGTTTTTAATATCTCTTTGATGTCAACTGATGTCTCAAATAAATGAATCCAATTATCTGTTTTCCCTTCCTCAACTTTTCTAATTCTATCAAGAAATTTCATTATTTCATGACCGTCTTTGAAATCTTTTGGGAATTTCATATCCTGATTTTCTTTCCAAACTTGAACCAGATTCCAGATTTCTTTTGAACAGAAATTTATTCTATGAATACCATTTTCCGCAGCAGTATTATATTCTAATTCTGTTATAGAAATATCTTCATCGGGAACTCTCCCGCCATAACGCTTACCCACTATTAGAATAAGCATATCTGATTTTTTGACTGCTTCAACACATGCTGTATACGAATCCACCCCTACTTCAACGGAAAATTCTCCAGAATACTCACTAAGTATGGGCTCATATCCCCACTTCTGTAATGCATTTTTTAACTCAGCCCTTAGATCTTTTAAATCATGGCATGTTGAGCATATAAATATCTTTTTTGGATTCATTTAGGTCCAAGTGCATCTTTTATACTTTTTATAATATTGATTAAAATTTGATTATTAAAATCCATCCTTTCAAACTATTGAATAAAAGACGGCCCTACATTTAAAGTGCCATCAAAAATTTCCGATAACTTAATATATACGAACTTCATATCATTTTCCATTTTGGCGGTATATACGAACTTTTCCCTCACCTTATCTTCACCTGCTTCGGATTTTTGCTATCCACTTCTTCCAAAATTTTTGACTCTAACCTACCCGTGTGAAAACACAACCGCCCCCTCAGAAACATCCATCTTTATCGTATCGCCCGCACTGAACTCGCCATTCAAAATCTTCATAGATAATGGGTCTTCGATCATTCGTTGAATTGTTCGCTTTATCGGTCTTGCCCCGAATACCGGGTCAAATCCTTTACTCGCCATCAATTCCTTTACGCCGTCGCTGACAGAAATCGAAATTTTACGCTCGGCAAGTCTATCTTGCAGATACCGCATTTGAATCCCCACTATCTTCTTTATCTCCTCCATGCCCAGCGGATTGAATATGATAATCTCATCAATGCGATTCAAGAATTCGGGTCGAAACCGCATTTTCAGCGCTTCCATTACCTTCTCCCTCAACTCGTCGCCACTAAATTCCTGCATCAGGTGACTCGCAACGTTGGAAGTCATGATATTCACGGTGTTTTTGAAGTTCACGGTTCTTCCATGACCATCGGTGAGCCGCCCATCGTCTAATATCTGAAGCAGCAAATTGAAGACGTCGTTGTGCGCCTTCTCTATTTCGTCAAACAGGACTACGGTGTAGGGTCTTCTTCGAACGGCTTCGGTTAAAAATCCTCCCTCTTCGTATCCCACGTATCCCGGTGGCGCACCGATGAGCCTTGCAATTGAGTGCCGCTCCATGAACTCCGACATATCCATGCGTGCCATCGCCCGTTCATCATCGAATAGGAATTCTGCGAGTGCCTTTGCAAGTTCTGTCTTTCCAACACCCGTTGGACCCATGAATATGAACGAACCTATTGGCCTATTCGGGTCGCTGAGACCTGCGCGAGCCCTTCTAATCGCATTAGAGATCAACGAGATCGCTTCATCCTGCCCCACGACACGCTGTTTCAAGCGCTCTTCCATCTGAAGAAGTTTCTCGGTCTCTCCTTCCAGCATCCTCGACACAGGAACCCCTGACCATTTTGCAACCACCTCTGCAACGTCTTCCTCCTCAACCTCTTCTTTTAGCATCTTCTGGTCACGCTGTATCGCTTGCAGTTCTTCATTCTGCGCATCCAGTTCGCTCTGGAGTTCGACAAGCGTTCCATACCGGATTCTTGCCACGCGCTCTAAATCGCCACTGCGCTCAGCCTGTTCTTCTTCTAACTTCACCTCCTCTATCTTCGCTTTGATTTCACGTATCCGCTGTATTATCTCCTTTTCATTCTGCCACCTCGCTTTTAGCTGGCCGTCTTTTTCCTTTAGCGCCGCCAGTTCCTCGCGGAGCTTCTCAAGCCGCTCCTTCGATGCTTTGTCGCGCTCACGCTTCAAAGCCTGTTCCTCAATCTCCAGTTGCCTGATTTTCCGATCAACCTCGTCAATTTCCGTAGGCATGCTGTCTATCTCAGTTCTCAACTTGGAAGCAGCTTCGTCAATGACGTCAATGGCTTTGTCTGGCAAGAACCTATCGGTGATATATCTATTGGTGAGTTCAGCCGCAGCAATCAACGCAGAATCGTGAATCCTTACACCATGATGCAGTTCGTATCGCTCCTTTAAACCACGTAGAATCGAAATCGTATCCTCCTCCGACGGCTCACGGACTAAAATCGGCTGGAATCTCCGTTCCAGAGCAGCGTCCTTCTCAATATACTTGCGATATTCGTCCGTCGTGGTTGCACCCACACATCTGAGCTCGCCACGTGCAAGTGCGGGTTTTAGCATGTTTGAGGCATCAATCGCACCCTCTGCCGCACCCGCTCCGACAACGGTGTGTAATTCGTCAATAAAGAGCACTATCTGACCCGCAGCTTCGTCAATCTCCTTTAACACCGCCTTTAGTCGGTCTTCAAACTCGCCTCTGAACTTCGTTCCGGCGATTAATGCACCCATGTCGAGGGCTGCGACTCGCTTATCCTTCAAGGTCTCGGGAACATCGCCGTTTATAATTCGCTGCGCTAAACCTTCAACTATTGCGGTCTTTCCCACACCAGCCTCACCAATCAGCACGGGATTGTTCTTTGTTCTTCTTGATAGGACTTGGATAACCCTACGGATTTCTTCATTTCTGCCTATTACCGGGTCGAGCTTACCTTTACGAGCAAGGTCTGTTAAATCTCGTGTGTATCGTTCCAACGCCTGATACTTCTCTTCCGGATTTTGGTCCACTACTCGCTGCCCACCACGAATTCCCGTCAGGGCTTCGTATATCCTGTCCTTTGTCGCTCCCATTCCTTTAAGAATTTGAGGAGATGACGGCTCAGCCTCTTCCGCAATCGCAAGAAGGATATGCTCGGTGCTCATATACTCATCCTTCATAGCCTGCGCTTCTTGCCATGCATTCTCCAGCGTCTTATTCAATCTCGGCGTTATATATATCTGCTCGATTCCGCCCCCTCCATATACTTGAGGCAGGGAATTTAAATGCTCTGCGAGACGCGATTTGAGCTGGTCAACATCAACGCCTATTTTTTGCAATATCGGGACTACTATGCCTTCTGATTGTTCGACCAGCGCTAACAATAAATGTTCCACGTCTATCTGTTGATGATTGTATTTGTCGGCGATGTTTTTTGCTTCTTGCAGCGCCTCTTGCGCCTTTAAAGTTAGTTTGTCAAGTCTCATCTGTCACACCTCACTATACTATTATACTAAGTTTCAGGGTATAAATAAGTTGTAGCTGATATAAGTAGCTCCTCAAAATTCCGGCTCGAAAAATTACAAATCCTTGGCACCAAATTAAGCCCCTTCGGCTCTGATGCTGGTTCTTCCTCTTTTTAGGGATAGTTCACTTCCAACGTATTCTGAAAGGCAATTCTTTTGGGTCTTCAAAAATGTTTCCACTGCCGGATACAGGTATTTTTCGTGCACCTTCCCTAAATCAACCATCTCCATCTTCTGCCTCCTTTTTGGTTCTTTACTATATTTTCAAGTCCCGGGACTTAAATACAAGACGAGTATTTAAAAGGGCTTGCTGAAAACTGTAACGCCGAATGAAAAACCTTGCAAAGATTTAAATATGAAATACCATTTATATCTTAAAGGTGAGAGGGAATGGGAGAAATAGAAGCGATATATGAAGAAGGGGTGTTGAGGATTGTAAAGCCGGCGAAGATAGAATCTGATGTTGTGACTGTAAGGATATTAAACAGGGACGCGATGTTGACGGAAGAGGATATGAAAGACATTTTGAAAGCTATGGATGAAAGAGAGAAGGGGAATTATTACAAGTTAAAAGAAGTGTTTGAATGATTTACGAAGTTATCTTCTCTCCAAAGAGCTACAAGCAAATAGAAGCTTTTGATGAGAAGTTGAAAGGGAGAATAAAGAAGGCAGCTATTGAAATTGGGAATGAGCCCTGGCATAAAGGAACAATAAAAGTGGAGGGGTATGAAAACGTGAGAAGGAAACGAGTGGGAAAATATAGGTTGCTTTACGCTGTTGATAAGCATAGAAAAGAGGTTCTGGTAGTGAAAATAGAGATAAAAGGTGAGACTACGTATAGGTTGTAGAAGATAATTCACTTCCAACGTATTCTGAAAGGCAATTCTTTTGGGTCTTCAAAAATGTTTCCACCACGGGATACAAGACCTTTTCGTACATTTCAAGTTCCGTTAATTCTTGTTATTACCCCCCCCCCGATGCATCTGTATATACCCATGTGTTTCTCTACTATCCAATCCAAAAATTGTTTTCATACTTCCGTTATTTTCGTTTAACTTCATTATAATTAAGACTTCAATTTAAGTACTAAGTGAGCATAATATGCCTGAACCCAATCAGCAAAATGCTCTGAGCTAACCCCTGTTTCCTCAAACAGGTTGAAATACTTTTCAGCACACTGATATTGTCCAACGGCAAAAGCATAATAAGCAATTCGAATAAAGCATTCCGCTTCAACCGGATGACCTTTAAATCGTTCCAATTCTTTTATGGCTTGCTGAACCGATTGCCATACAATTTCATTTTTCTTTTGAAATATCGCCTCATCACTGATATCAAGTCCCACTGTCAAAGCTTCCAAATAATTTTCATTTTTTAACAACGTATCTTTCAAATCGTTCAATCTCTGAAGTACCAGTTCAAAATCATATTTTTTCTTATCAATCTTTTGTAAAGAGGCTAATTCCTTCAACCAATAGCACTTTTCGTTGACACAATATTCAGGCAAAGATAAAAGATGCTTTTCAATCTCACTTCTCATTTCTTTAAGCTTATGAAAGACTCTTCCATAAAAGGGTAAAAAAGGGTCTAAAGCATTCATCTCTTCCAAGCGTTCTAAAACAAAATGAATCTCCTTCAAGGTTCGATAACGCTCTGTGATATCTAACAGGAGATATTTACCTAATTGATGCTCTATGTGGGCAACATAACTGGGTTTCAATAACTGTGAATTCCA
>QBUL01000188.1 GCA_013180605.1 Candidatus Methanophagaceae archaeon GoMg1
GCCTTCTTTTATTTTTAACATCTTGTTTTAAGTATTTCTTAACCACAGATTACACAGATTACACATCGTGGGCTCTGCCCACGTCCCCGCAAACCCTGAAAGGGTTTATTTCCCGAGAAAACGGTTTTAAATTTTAATTGGTTTTATAGCTTTTAAATAGGTAGACTATAAGATAAGGGGGAGATAAAATGTTAACGCCAATTTGCCCCCTTTGCGGGGGAAAAGTAGTAGAAAAAGAAGTGGAGAAGATTGTTAAATAAGCCAATTGGTCGAACGTATATTTATGAGGGTGTCGTTGCGTGAGGCAGGACAAGAAAAAATAAATTATGGACGCAGATTAACGCTCGTGGGCTCTGCCCACGTCCCCGCAAGCCCAGAAATGGCTTAATTAACACAGATGATAAGAATCAACAAACACGGTTAAACAAAAATAAATCTGCGTAAATCTGTGTCTTAAATACAAGGAAGTTATACTTTATATACAATAAAAAATGCTCGACATCATGCATAAAGGTCTGAAAAAGGCGTTGGAAAGCTGCGACCAGGCGGAGATTTATGGAGAGTGTGGCGATGTTTTAAGCGTTGACCTTGAGCAAGAAGAAGTAAAAAAGGTGAAGCATGTTAAAAGCACCGGTATTGGAGTACGAGTAGTAAGAGGAAAAAAAATCGGGTTTTCATACACTACCGCTTTGGAAGACGCGAGAATAGAAGAATGCGTGGAGCATGCAATAAAACAGGCGAAGGTATCCGAGCAAGACACGCATTTTCACGGCTTACCGGGGGCAGAAACGTCAAAGCAGGGATACACGAAACCGGAAAGAAGTTTTGACCCGCGCATAACTGGACTGCTTGAGTGTGGAAGCGAGGATGCGATACAATATTGCAAACGGATGCTGAATGGCGCGAAAGAGTATAAATTGAGCAAAAGCGTAACGTGCACGCCAACAGAAGGCAGCTTCGCCGCGGCTCGCGATGAGACATATATCCTGAATTCCGAAGGTATTGAAACGAGTGATACCGGCACGTACGTCTCTGCGTGGCTAATGGTTGTGGCAAGTGAAGCAGGCGAAGCAAGCGGTAGCGGAGGCGGAGAGGAGATTTCAGGATACGAGGGCAAGGTAAGCAGAATGCTCACGGGCATAGATTTTGAATGGATAGGCAGGGAAGCGGTGAAAATGGCTGTGGACTGTTTTGGTGCTAAGAAACTAAAAACGAAGGAGATGCCTGTTGTTTTCTCGCCACGTGCAGTACAAAACCTTCTGGCTTATACCTTGATTCCGCAACTGAGCGCGGAGAACGTGCAGCGTAAACAATCGCCGTATCACGGTAAAAAAGGGCAGGAAATAGCTTCTGAAATTCTTACTGTTGTGGACGATGGCACGATGCAGGGTGGTGTAAATAGCAGAAAAATGGATGGCGAAGGCGTTCCTGCACAACCTACGAAGTTGGTAGAAAATGGGGTGCTAAAAAATTTCCTCTATGATTCGTACACCGCTGGTAAAGACGGTGTGGAAAGCACAGGTAACGCAATAAGAGGCTTCAGCAATTTGCCAACCCCGGGAGCAACGAATTTTATTATAAACGCAGGAAGCAAAGCTTCTAAGGAAGAGATGTTCGGCGAAATACGTGAAGGATTGTTTGTAAATGACGTGATAGGTGCGCATACAGCTTCACGTGCATCCGGCGATTTCTCCGTCGTTGCACAGAATTCTTTTGGCATTAAAAAAGGCGAGTTGTATCCGGTTACGCAGGTGATGCTCGCAGGCAACATGCAAGAGATATTGAAACACATGGAAATGGTTGGGAACGATGCAAGGCAGATTTACAGTGTCGTTTCTCCTTCTGTTAAGGTGTCGAAGGTGCAGGTTGTTTCTTAATTTAAGTGCCCACTGACTCACGATTAGGTTGGAGCAGTTTCAGATATCAAAATTGCTTACTTACCTTCTTATGAGCAGCCACCACTTTAGCTCTAAAATTCTTGAGGAGCTTCGCCGCTGATCCCTCTTGTTTTAATAATTTTAATAACCACTTTTCCGTAGGTTCTGGACTATGCTCCCAAGAGTTTAGCTGGTCGTTTATCGCAATAATGTAAGTCAAGTACTGTTCAGCTAATTTGAAGAATGACGGGTCTTCATCTACATAGCGATTTGTTATCAACAATTCGGCTGCCGACACTCTAAAACGATAGGTAATGAACGCACCTTCCTCAGGGTTTTCCTGGTTATATCGAGCTTGATCAGCAACACCTTTTAGAACACTCAAATTTCCACTGCACTCTGATAGCACCGCGTCTAGCCGGCGAATTGCCTCATCTCGACGAAAAATCTCAAACAGGGTCCCTCGACCGGAAAGGGAATCCAGCACATGGCTATCAGGCCTATCAGAATGCACAAAACAATCTTGGATAGCTTCCTTGAAACGTTTACGAAAATCCTCCATCTTCAGGTGATCCTTTGGATAATAGAAGAGAGTGCCTTTTCCACCAATATCGAAAGGAAGCTGCGTTCCCTCTTCTGCGATCGTAATTGTACCATGCTTAAAACTTTGGCGAACCCCTAGCTCCCAATAAACATTAGGATTATTGTCTGTGAGGTCTGTAACTACCACACGAGAAACAACAAGATCAGTAATGATTTCTCTCAAAATATCCCCACGCATCGCCTTTGAGCGGCGGACTTTGAGCTTCGGGTTCTCCTCGATAAGGGGCTTCAAGAAACCTTCGAAATGTTTCGTCCAGTAGTTTTCAGTATGTTCATCTGTCGTTTTGCTAAACGGCATGATCACAAAGCAAATTTCTCGATTTGTTGACACTTTAGTCCCCCTTCCTATCTTCTATCACTTATTTATCTATTTGGTTCTTATAAAGGTTTCGGTGCAGACTATTTGCTGTGCAAAAAAAAACGTTCTCAAGAAGAAAAGCTTACCAAAAACCTTCCTTTAAAAAAGAAAGCTTTACCAACAACTTTTTTACCCATGTGGGGCTCCGCCCCACGACCCCGCAAGCCCTGTAAGGGCTTAGTAAAAAACTTGACTAAAAACAATCTCTTATTTTTTCTTTTAGCACAGGTTTTCTTTTTTAAAAAAAAAAAGAAAAAGTGTTGTGAGAAGCGCCGACTGTGAAGTAATACACACGCTTCTCTACGTTGTTTCTATACTTTTTAGTTTGGTTTGGTTGCGAACTGCGTAGACAGCTTTTTTTTTGAAGCTTGTTCCTGTGTCTCTACTACGCCGCCTCGGTCATGCTTATCGCACCTTTCTCGCAGGTATCTACGCACGTTTCGCAATCCGTACACTCCTCTGCGTTGACTACGGCATGTTTGTTGTCCTCTTCACCCTCTAGAGTTATGCACTCTACCGGACACTCCTCTACACAAGCTCCACAGCCATCGCACTTCTCCAAATCTATTACTGCTGGCATTTTTTTTTCTTATCACTCTCCTAATTTATTTTTTTCTCTTCTTTTAGTAACGCTTTCCTTTCTAAGAGAAAGGGGTTTCATCATATATAAAAATTGCTGTTTTTTCGTGCAACAAGAAAAAAATAAATCTGCGTAAATCAGTGTAAATCTGTGTCTCAAATAGAAGGAAGCTATACTTTATATACAATCAAAAATAGATAACTAAAAGGTGGCACCGCAATGAGTATTGCAAAGCAGCAGGTTATTAACTTGATTAAGGAACTTCCGGAGAAAATAGATATTGATGAATTGATGTATCGTCTTTACCTTAGACAAAAGCTCGAGGCTGCTGAGGAAGATGTCCGTGAAGGTCGTCTCATTTCTCATGAGGAAGTTATGTCCGTAGTACATGGACGGCAGTTACTCGAAGAACAGCCTAACTACCAGTGACATGGCACAGTCTAAAAATCAAGTGATTTATCACCGCCGAGAGCGCCGAGACCACAGAGTTTTAAGACTGTTTCAATCGTTGCTTATGTTTTTTTGGTGCCTCTGCGTTCTCCGTGTGCTCTGCGGTGAAATTTAAGGATATAGCAATTTCACTGGAAAATTAGATAGTGCCGCTGGCATGCTATCAAACAGCCTCTACCCCAAGCCAAACCTCCTTGTCTCCTATTTTCCACTTCTTCTCGTAGATCTGCTCACCTTTCACGGAACTGGGTGGCTTCCCCTTCTCAATACCTATCGCAAGCGTCTCCTCAGAGATATAATCCAAGAACGTCTTTATCGCCTCTTTTACCTCTTCGTCACCCTCGTACAGGATTCTTATCTTCGCCGTATATTCCAGGTCAATGTCCTTCCTCATGCCCTGTACTCTTCTCACGAGGTCTCTGACCAGCCCTTCCTCTCTTAGTCCTTTGTCCAGGCAAACGTCCAAAAACAACGTTGTTTCTTCATTCACGCCCACCTGTTTATAGTTCTCCGCATCGCTAAACTCGCTCTTACGACTCACATCCGCGAATTGCACTTCACGAACGTTCAACTCATCCTGCAATATCGCTGCTAAACCACTCACCTCCTCCATCTTTTCCGTTTCGCACACCACTACAACCGCCTTTAACGGTTGTCGTATCTTTATTCCCGCATCTGCTCTCGCTCGTCTGCCCGCTTCGACTAATCGGGCAACTAAATCCATTGAATCCTCTAATTCCTGTTCTACAAGCGATTCGTCGGGAGAAGGATAATCGCAAAGATGCACACTCTCAAGCGCGTCTTCCGAAATCGTTCTTACGATGTTCTGATAGATATGTTCAGTAATGAAAGGCACAAAAGGCGCGAGCATTTTGCATAAAGAGACAAGCACCTCATACAGTGTCAAGTATGCACAATCCTTATCAACGTTCTCCTCGGTGACCCAGAACCGCCGCCTTGACCGCCTTATGTACCAGTTGCTCAGGTCGTCCACCACGAAATCTTCTATTCTCCTCCCCGCAAGATGTATTTCAAACCGTTCGAGAGCTTCAGTCACGCCTTTTATCGTTGAGTTCAATCTTGACATTATCCATCTGTCTAGCGCGCTTCTTTTATCCACCGGGATCTTCTTCGCATTCGGATTGAATTTGTCTATGCTTGCGTACGTGATGAAGAAGAAATATGAATTCCAAAGCGTGTTCAATGACTTCTTTTGCCGCTCCGCTATCGCAGGTTCAGAGAACCGTATGTCTTCCCATGGTGGACCTACGGTGAAGAAATACCATCTCAACGCATCTGCACCTGCACCTTCTTTATTAAATATAGAAGTTATGTCAACCACGTTTCCCTTGCTCTTACTCATCTTCACGCCCTTTTCATCCAGTATATGACCCAGTGAGAGCACGTTAAGATATGGCGGGACATCGAAAATAGCTGTTGAGACACCGAGCAAAGAATAGAACCAACCACGGGTCTGGTCTATCGCTTCGGTAATAAAAGAAGCGGGGAAATTCTGCTTGAACTTTTCAGTCTCAAAAGGGTAATGCCACTGAGCAAAAGGAGCAGAGCCCGAATCGTACCAGCAATCTATCACGTCCTTTACCCTTCTCATTTCTCCTCCGCATTTTTCACACCTCAGTAACACGTCATCAATGTATGGCCTGTGCAGGTCAAGGTTTGCGTCTGATTCTTGAGGAAAAGGAAAATTCTTTGCTTTTTCTTTCAGTTCCTCTATGCTTCCAACACAACACTCCGCCCCGCATGTTTCGCATACCCATATATTCAGTGGCGTGCCCCAGAACCGCTCCCTACTTAGCGCCCAATCCTCAATATTCTCCAGGAAGTTCCCGAATCTTCCATATTTTAAGTGCGAGGGATACCAGTTTATTTTTTCGTTGTTTGCAAGCAGGTTATCACGCAGCGATTTCATACCGATAAACCACGATTCGCGGGCGTAATACAAAAGAGGCGAACCACAACGCCAGCAGAAGGGATATGAGTGCAAATGCGTGCTCTCTTTGTACAGGATGCCACGCTGCTCCAGCATTTCTATTATGCGCTTATCTGCACCCTTTACGAAAACACCTTCCAAATCCGGAAACGGGACCTCACTCGTAAACCGGCCTTTGCTGTTCACGGGCTGCGAAAAACCAAGTCCTTTCTCCTTGCACACCCCGTAATCATCTTCACCAAATGCAGGTGCAATATGAACGACGCCCGTGCCTTCGTCTAACGTGACGAAATCGGCAGTGATTACTCGATGTGATTTCCCCTCTACAGGCACGTCAAAAAGCGGCTCATATTCTTTACCTTCTAGATCTTTACCTCTTAATCGCTCAGTTATCTCGTATTCGCCTTCCAGAGCGTCCAACCGTGATTCAGCAAGAATCAAAATCTCTTCGCCGGCCTTTACCTTCACGTAGGTATGTTCAGGATGAACCGCGAGTGCGATATTGCCGAGTAAAGTCCAGGGAGTTGTAGTCCATGCGAGCATAAAAACGGGCTCTTTTGCTTGGCTCAGCTTGAACTTCACGTATATCGAAGGGTCCTCCACCTCCTTATAGCCCTGTGCTACTTCATGACTGCTCAGCGTGGTCTCACACCTAGGGCAGTAGGGCACGACTTTATGCCCCCGGTAAAGCAAGCCTTTTTTCCATATCTCCTTTAACGACCACCAGACCGATTCTATGTATTCGTTATCAGAGGTTACGTAAGGTGAATCCATATCTATCCAGAATCCCACTCGTTTCGTGGCATTCACCCATTCTTTTTCATATCGGAAAACCGAGTCCTTGCATTTGCGGTTGAATTTTTCCACCCCATACTCCTCTATCTCACGCTTGCTGTTTGTTCCCAGTTCCTTCTCCACTTCTATCTCCACCGGCAGACCATGCGTGTCCCATCCTGCTTTTCTTTCCACATAGAAACCACACATCGTTTTATATCGCAGCACGAGGTCTTTCACAACCCTTGTAAGGATATGCCCTGGATGCGGTAGTCCATTCGCAGTTGGTGGACCTTCGACAAAAATGAACTTCTCACAACCTTCTCTGCGGTCTACACTGTGCTCAAATGTTTTGTTTCTGTCCCACAGCTCCAATATTTCCCCTTCCTGTTGTATGAAATTTGGTCTTTGCGCTTCGCTCTTGAAATACGCCATTTCTTCCTTCACCTACTTCTACACTGAACAATATGCTATTTATGTTGGTAGATAAGTTAATTATAAAGTATTAAAGGTGATGAAGATGGAAGTGGAAAGAACAGAATTTTACAGAAGGAGCAAAACCTCACTTTTAGAAATACCCGTAAAGGAACGTATAACCTTCAAAGATATTTGCTGTGAGACGGAGACATTGAAGTTAAAATCACCAATACAGGTGGAAGGAAAGTTATCGAGCGAAGGATGGATTTTTTATTACAAGCCACTGAACATACTGGTAAATGCATCCACCTTAGACGAATGTGTAGAAGATTTTCAAGAGGAGTTTTTTGTGCTATACGAAGCATACGCAAAAGAAGCAGACGAGAAATTAACCGAAGGTGCTAAGAGGTTGAAAAGGATATTGTTAGACATGACGGAGATATAACGCTCAAAATGACGTTTACGATTAAGACCGAGAAAATAAAAGCTGCTTTAACGAGTAAGGGCTTTGTCAAGGAGGAAAGGTCAAAACACACTTTTTATTTCCTCGTTGTTGATGGCAAGAAAACGGCGATTCACACGAAATTGAGCCGTGGCAGTAAAGAATATAGTAACAAGTTACTCTCGTTTATGCGTAAACAGTTAGGATTTGGCAAAATGAGAGACCTGAAAGACTTTATCAAATGCCCAATTTCCGAGGGCGAGTATGTGAAAATTTTGAACAAAAGAGGTCGGATTTAGTATCGTTTTGTATAAACGAACTTCTCACAACCATCCTTCCGGGCTACGCTGCGAGCCTTTTGTTACACCCTTTTTAGGTTTTCACCGTCTTGAGGATGTTCTTCACTGCTTTCAAACCGTCTTCTGTGATTCTAACCCTGTAAGATGGTAAACCTGACGCACTTTCTTCTGCAGAGATTTTGCTGATATCAATGAGCCCTATCATGTGGAGGAAGTTACAATTTTTCTTAACCGTGGTGTTATTAGCCCCAACTGCTTTTGACAGTAGATAGAAAGAATAAACTTTTCCATCGCTTAACTGCTTCAAAACCCTCGTTTTTAACTCATCATTAATGTTCAGTTCCATTTTGTTTTGGAATTGAACCAGCCTATTTATATACAGTAGCTACAAATCTAAAGTAGGTCTAACGTAAGTATGTTAGTCCTACCGCCTCATGTCGCGAAGAAGTGTATTTTACCCGAAGGGAAAAGAGCGGAGCATAAAGATTATAAATGCTTTGATTGGCCTGCTATTTTTGGTAACTATAGCAGCGATGCCACCTGCTTTACCTTTAGATAGCGATAGTGATGTCGGCAGTGTTATAACTGAAGAATCCTTCTTCAGCGGTAAGTGGATCCCGAAAAATGATACACCAGAGCAAGGTGGTTTTGGAGAAGCGGTAGTTGGTACTGGAAAGGAAATCTATATCGCCAGATGCTATGACATTAACGATAATCCAGCATTTTGGCGTTACGATTCAAATAAAAATAAATGGGATAATATGACTACTTCTGGATTTGAAAAGGGTGCATTCCGGAATGGTGCCGCACTTGCGTGGGATCACGATAATCATATCTATGCTTTGCTTGGTGGAAGATACAAAGCTGAAGATAATGATTATTGTCTCTTCTACAGATACGCCACATCAAATAACAGTTGGAAGAATTTGACAGATACCTTGACAGGGGATGTTCGTCATGGACAGGGTGCTGGCGATGCTATAACATGGGCAAATGGCTATAGTTATGTAATAATGGGTAATAGAATCCGAAAATCCGTTTTTGCTCGTTATAATTGCCGTGATAAATCATGGGAACTTCTGAGCTTGCCTCGCAGTTGGAAGAATAAAACAGATGGTGGCGCTTCTTTGGTTTGGACTGGAGGGAAATATTTATACGCATTACAAGGGGAGACCAACGAAAATAATGGAAGTAAAAATAATAACTTCTCTCGATATGACATAGACAGCAATACTTGGGAAGATATGGCTAATATATCAGAGGGCAGTTGTGGTGTTGGTGACGGGGGTTCATTACTCTGGATTGGAAAAGGGATGTATGAATATGCAAACTACATCTTCGCACTCGGGGGGAGGTTGTGCATACCCCGAAGACCCAGAAGATAATTTTTATGCATATAATATCTCCAATAATTCTTGGAAACCGCTAACACCAATTCCCTGTCCAGTAGGCAAGTATGTTGGAAACAGGTTGGGTTTTGCCAAAAGACATGTTTACTACTGGCAAGGTACACCAAAAACAGAAAAATACGACCACAATTGTTCTGGGAAAGCATTTTTTATGTTTGAATGGTTGCCAGCTATATTTGACACGGAAAAGCCAGCTAATCCATACCCAAGCATCTTCGGCATGCATAATGGCACACTCACACCAAACCAAACGATATCTGTGCATAAACTTTACACATATCCCTGCAATGGCACCGGTGGGCATACAGAAAACGTGAAAATTTGGAACTTGACCTGGAACGAGACGGCAAATTGGAATGGTTACAGCGGTGATTGGCACAATATCTCTTTTAACGAATCATTCACGCTTGTAAAAGGCGAAACTTACAATTACACCATCAGAACAGGCTCTTATCCACAAATTCACCACACACCTGCACTGCCAACCGCTAATGGCTGGATAAACTGCTCCGAATTTGTAGATGCGAACGGGCGGGTTTATTATGATTGGATACCTGCCATTAAATTATATTTTTAGTCAAGGTTTTTTGGATTCCTGCGGTTAAGTTTGAATAGAATAGCCGCTCTTATTAATTAAAAGTGATAAAGATGGAAATAAAGAGGCGTCCAATTTTAGAAACATCCAGAAAGGAAAGAAAAGCTTTAAAAATATTGGCAATAGGATATTCGGTGAGGCATATCGTATGTTCAGGGAGCAGAGCGGGCTATGAGATGTATGCTGCCGATGCTTTTGGCGATGTAGATACGAGGAGATGTGCCACCAGATATTTCCCTCTGAATCCGCTTCAGCTTCACGCTGACGTCAAACACCTTAAAGCGGAGATAGAAGAAGCTGATGGTATAATTATAAGCTCAGGGTTTGAGAGTGCGGATTTCGGGTTCTTAACGGTTAAGGATAGGAAAAAGATAGTGGGGAACACACCGGAGCTCACGAAAGAAGTATCGAATAAAGCATGGCTTTCATCGCGATTAGACGATTTAGGTATCCCACATCCTCTTAGCTATACGGGCAGAGAAATAGCGGAAGGAGAAGGAGAATGGGAAGAAAAAGCGAAACTGAAAGACTTTCACTATCCCGTGGTGGCAAAACCCGTTTATGGCGGAGGGGGAACGGCTAATTTCTTTTGTATTGATGAAAGGGAGTTGATTCACTGGGCTAAATTTTTTCCTGATTTCTTATTCCAGGAATACATAAATGGAACGCATGCTTCTGTATCGCTCATTTCAACCGAGCATGAGGCGATTTCGGTATCCGTGAATGAGCAGTTGATAGGTCTGGATTCGGTTTACGCTCCCGGACCCTTTGCCTACTGCGGAAACATTTCCCCGTTTGTAACAAAATCTTCAGAGCGAGTGTGTGAAATTGCAGAGTTCTTAACGACTGAATTAGGACTGGTAGGCTCTAACGGGATTGATTTTGTTGTTACGGATGACGTACCTTTCGTAATAGAAGTGAACCCCCGGTTTCAAGGAAGTCTGGACACCGTTGAGCTTTCTACAGGTCTAAATTTGAATTTAGTTGATGCGTCTATGAAAGCGGTAAGAGGGGATTTACTCGTGGAACGAGTGGAAGCGAAAAGATATGCTGCAAAAACGATTGTGTTTGCAAGACAAGAAGGGGTAGTGATAGGGAATTTAGATAGGGGTGTGCAAGGAATAGTGGACATTCCGGAAAAAGGCAGAGTTGTAAAGCAGGGAGAACCCATTGCCACGGGAATAGGGATTGGCAATAGCAGAGCGGAAGCGGTTGCCGAAGCGATGAGTAATGTCAAGCGTATAAAAGCGGGTGTGAGGAGCAAGAAAGAATAATTTTCTGCGTAAATCCTCTAAATCTGCGTCCTAAATAGGTAGAAGTTATACTTTAATATACCACAACTACTTTTTCTTTTCTATGCCGTGGACATACGCAAAAGCAGGCGTGGACATTAAAAAAGAGCAAGGAGTTGTAAAGGCGCTATCCGCGGAGATGACCCGGATAAAAGAGTTAAAAGGTTTCTCTGGTCTTTTTGAAGTCCCTTTTGATACGCAGCATCTACTCGCTATTTCCACTGATGGTGTCGGCTCAAAAGTCCTGATTGCTGCTGAGCTAAACAAATGGGATACTTTAGGTATAGACTGCATCGCGATGAATGTCAACGATGTTTACTGTGTAGGGGCAACGCCCATTGCGGGGGTTGATTATCTCGCGATGGAAAAGCCAGATGAGTTAATTGCCGCGGAAATAGGCAAGGGATTAGAAGAAGGAGCGCGAATTGCGAATATTTCTATCGTGGGTGGTGAAACGGCGATACTACCAGAAGTGGTAAACGATTTAGACCTCTCTGGAACTTGCGTAGGATATGTTTTAAAGGACCGGGTAATACGAGGCGAAAAGATAGAAATAGGCGATGAGGTTCTGGGGCTGAAAAGTTCGGGAATACACAGCAATGGGTTAACACTCGCGCGGAAAGTAATAGAAGCAGCAGGGTTGGATTACAATTCTCCTCTTGAATACAATCCTTCGATAAGCATAGGCGAAGAGTTACTCACGCCAACGAGGATATATACCGAGGTTTTAGATGTTTTGAACCGGTGTGAAGTGCACGGCTTGGCACATATAACGGGCAGTGGGTTTTTGAAACTGCGAAGAATCACGGACCTCGGCTTTGACATCCACGACCCTTTAGAGCCGAATGCCATATTTCGCATTATACAGGAGAAAGGTGACATAACGGCTCAGGAGATGTATAAAACGTTCAATATGGGTATGGGCTTCGCGGTAGTAATTCCGAAAAGCGAGGAGCAGGAAGCCATCAGGGTAACAGGGGGCAAAATAGTGGGTGAAGTCGTGGAGAGGGAGAGAGGGATAAAAGTAGGGGACGTGAAGGTACTGTAAAAATAAATCTATAGTCATTCCAATAATAAATTGCAAATAATGAACCACGAGATTTCGCGAGATTAACACAAGAAATGGTAGTTAATAGAGGATAAAATCACTAATAGAACGCTGAAACTTGATTGTTATTATTGTTCTCTCGTGGAAATCTGTGTAATCTTGTGGTTAATAATTTTCGTTATCTTTTTAATGCATTCCTCTACGCCTATTTTATCTTGCTCTCCCGTCTCTAAATTTCTCACTGTTACTTTCCCTTCTCTTATTTCAGTTCTGCCCACAAGCACGGCAAACGAAGCATTAAGGGCATTGGCATAAGATAACTGAGCGCTCAGACTCCGGTTCATCACGTCTATATACGTGGGAATGTATTCTCTCAGCTTGGACGCTATTTTTATCGCCTCTTCAACTACATCTGCCGAGTCTGCATTTTTTTCGCGTATCGGCACTACCGCTACCGATACTACTCCACCTCGCTTCAAATCCGATGTTTCATGAGGGAATAGTTCTGCTAATCGGTCAAAGCCAAAAGCAAAACCCGTAGAAGGCGTGTCATCACCACCAAACAAAGTAGCCAGCCGATAGGAACCGCCACCGCATATCTGATTCTGTGCGCCTAACCTGCCTCCCGTTTCGTATATCTCAAATACCATTCCCGTGTAATAATCCAGACCACGGGCTATTCCGGGGTTTAACGTATATACAACGCCATAATAATCGAGGAGTTCCAGCAGCATCCCCAATTCCTTCGCCGCATCGCTGTCAGAAACAATTATTTCGCGCTCACGTGCTTCCTTTAGTGCATCCTTACCTTTTACCTTTACCTTTAAATCCACCAGGCTTATCAAATCATCAATCAAGTCCTCTTTTGCACCCGTAGCACGCAAAAACCTGATTACCTCTTCTCTTTCTCCTTTGTCTATTAACCTCATCACTCCGTTTATCTTGTCCACCTCAACATTTGCCGCTCGTAATACTTCTCTTATTAGACCTACATGACCCACGTGCAGCTCTGCCTTTATGTGTATGCCTAAACCCTCCAAGATATAGTAAGCAAGTGCGATTATTTCCGCTTGCGCCTCCGGCCGGTCAGACCCGATTATCTCAGCACCAAACTGCCAGAACTCCCGGTAACGCGACTTCTGCGGCTCTTCATACCGGAAGCAATTGCCGAAATAATAAACCTTCGTCGGTTTCGGCGCCATCTTCAGCTCGTTAACGTACATTCTTATCACAGGAGCAGTAAGCTCAGGTCTTAGTGCTAAATGCCTGCCACCCTTGTCGCGGAATTCGTACATTTCATTCAGGATTCCCTCGCCGGATTTAACCGTGAACAGTTCAGAGCGCTCAAAACTGGGTGTTCGTATCTCTCCATAGCCCCATTTCTCCGCGATGTCACGCATCCGCGCTTCCATTGTTCGTCTCTTCCGCATCTCCTCAGGCAAGAAATCTCGTGTCCCCCGGGCTCTTTCTATTCGCATCCTTCTAAATAAATAAAACAACAAAGTTTAATTAAACATGAACTTCAGACTGATTTTCGTGCTCGATTTGCTCGACGGTGTAGTAGTGCATGCGAAGCGAGGGGAGCGAGAGCAATACGCGCCAGTTCATCTCTTCAGTTCTATCGTCGGGTCCTCTGACCCTGTCCGTATCATGGAAAAGCTAAAACCTGCGGATGTTTATATCGCTGACCTGAACAGGCTTATGGGCACGGGTTCTAATAAAGGGATAATAAAGGAGATAAGGGATAATAACAGAAAAGCGAGAATAATGGTAGATTATGGTGTAAAAACGGCGGATGACCTGGAAGAAGCTGCTGACGCGGAAATAGCCGATAGTATCATTTTAGGGACAGAAACGGCATCTATGGAATTGATTGGCGAGGTATCGAAAAATGACAATTTAGACATAAGCATAAGCGTTGACATTTTCAATAAACAAGTGCTGACGAAGGATAAACACGTGAAGACGGACCCGCTGCTGCTAATACACGAGTTGAACGAGTATCGCGGCGTACGGGACGTAATCGTGCTGGAACTGGACAGAGTAGGAACAAAAAGCGGAATAGACTTCAATTTTCTCGCTCGTGCCGTTGACGTCTCGGAACACAACATTCTATGTGGTGGCGGCGTTAGCGGTTGTGAAGATGTAGATAAAATGCAAGGGATAGGCGTAAAAGGCGCCTTGGTTGCTACCGCAGTCCACGATGGGAGTATCCCTGTGCCTTTGCTTCGCCTACGAACGAAATAAAAGGGCTTCTCACAAAATGAGTTATAGACACAGATTAACACAAACCTTTCTTTCAAAAAGAAAGCTTTACCAAAGAAATTTGTTTTTCTTTTAGCACAGGTTTTCTTTTTTTGAAAAAGAAAAAGTGTTGCGTAAATCAGTGTAAATCTGTGTCTTAAATAGAAGGAAAATTATACTTTTGCAATCAATCTTACAGAACAAGATGGAAACTAAAGCTCTGAAAACGGAATTGTTATGTCTGGGTGCGAGAGTACCTGGTTTAGATAAAGGCAGAAAAGGCGGTGCGGGTCCTGCTGCTGGTGGGATGTTCCTTTTTGGTGGCACGGTAGCGAACGTGCCAACGCAGAGCTGGTTCGTGTCTCAGTCGCCGTATAGCGTGGCTGCAGAGAAGGATAACTACGTAATAATGAGGGATGGCGATGGTGAGCAAATCACCGAAGTCGAGTTTCCACATGCAAAGTTTCAAGAACTTAAAACCGAGGATGGCATACCATACTATAAAATCGCTCTTCTGCACGGTGCGGACTGTTTAGCCACTACCACGATACAAACTTGCGTATACTGGAACACACCAAAGCGGTGTAAGTTCTGTGCAATTGAACTGTCATTGAAGGGTGGAGCGACAATAGCGATGAAGAAACCGGAACAGCTTGCCGAAGTGGCGATTGCTGCGAAAAGATTGGACCATGTGACGCACGTTACGCTTACTACGGGCACAACACCCGGTCCCGACAAGGGAATAAACTACCTTGCGGAAACAGCGAACGCGATAAAAGAAGCAACGGGCTTGCCTATCCATGTTCAGTTCGAACCGCCGAAGGAACTCAGTATGATTGACGTTCTTTACGATTCCGTGGATACGGTAGGCATACACGTGGAGTGTTTTGATAGAGCAGTGTTGAAAGAGCTGGCTCCAAGTAAGGTTGAAATACCGTTTCAGCATTATGTGGATGCGTGGAAACGGAGTGTGGACATTTTTGGCGATTGTCAGGTGAGCAGTTATGTGATTGCAGGTGTGGGTGAAAGCGATGAATCAATAATAGCAGGTAGTAAGTTATTGGCAGAGCTGGGTGTTTATCCATTCATCGTGCCTCTGCGCCCTATACCGGGTTCGATGCTGGAGAATGAGAAACCGCCGAGTCCCGACAGGATGCGGTATATATATGAACAAGTGGCGGAGATATTGCATGATAACGGCGTGAGCTGGAAGAAGAACAAGGCGGGATGTGTGCGATGCCGGGCTTGTTCAGCGCTGCCGGATTTCGAATAACCAAAAATTTAAATATGAAGTAAAGAATAAAAAGAAAATGGAGGTAAAAAAGCTAAAAAATGAATGAAAAAAGAGGGAAAGAAGAGGGGAGAGGGAAAAGGGCGGTAGTAGGTATTGTGCTGGCAGCAGTAATGCTTGCTTCGGTGTTAGCGGCGATGATGCCCACTTTGAGTGGAATACCTGCCACTAACCAGATTGGCACCAATGACGCCGCTTATGTAAGCGAAGTTATCATAACAGATGTGAAACCAGCAGACTTCCATCCGGGGGAGACAAAAGAAGTTGTTTTGACCGTGAGGAGCACATGTGGAGGTGCGAGAGATGTGAAGTTAACATTTGAAAGCACAAGAAACATATCTGTTATAGGACCCGTGGTAGCAGAAATGGATACGTTGAATCCCTGGTATGAGAAGGAGGTAAAAATCACGGTTCACGTGGAAGAAGGAACTCCTATTGGTATTCAGTCCATACCGGTCATCTGTTCGTGGGATGAATATTGCCCTTTTAATCTCGCAACGGGTTATGCAACTAAGCATAAAGGACCAGAGAGATTAGAAATAAACTTCAACATAATAGCAGAAGTTTCCATTTCTACGGACAGGAAAGAATATTCTCCGGGTGATACGATCACTGCAACAATTCATCTTTCAAATCCAACGGGTAACGCTCAAAACATGCTCTTTAACTGGTATTTTGGGATCCCTGATCACAACAGTTGGACGAGGATAGAGCAAAAAATGGTAAATCTATCGGCTAACTATGATCAAACATCTACGGCTTCAATTTCTGTGGGAGACTGGGGAAATGAATGCTTCTGTGGCTGCTACGTCATTTCGTTGACGAATGCGACAACCAAAAAAGTAGTAAGCACGGGTTCTACAACTTGGACTTACACACCAAGTGCTTAGTGTAAAAGCAAAACATCAGCGGAAATCGCAAAAGGAATAAAGAAAGGTGGAGAAGGAGTAAAGTTGCCAATTTGGAGACTCTACTCTTTTTTATTTTTTGCAATGGGAAAAGAAGAGTAAGCAAAAAGAAAAATTTGTGGCTGTGGAGGGATAAAAGGATGTACATGAAAAAAGTCATCGGTGTCGCAGCGGTGATTATGGTAATAATGGCGATAGTGCTTATCGCTTTTTCTTCTATGGTATCAGCGTATGCTGTCGAAAGAACCTTTGATGAAGAGGGCGGCGAGATGACATATAACGGTACATGCCCTACTAAGGTGGATAAGGACCCAATTAAGATTTCTGCGTATGAAGGTGAAAAAATCAAATTTGCGAACGAAACGAACGTTTCAGTAGCTGTCACCGTCTCAGGACCCTATCGACGTGACGGAGATTGTGTATCCGGCTGTGCTGACTATTTCGTGAGAGCTGGCGAGTCCTGGAACTCGGGCAGTATGAAAACTGGCTACTTCTTCAAAGTTTGCGATGCTGAAGGTGATGGTTGCTGGTTCAGCGTTGATAAACAGTCTTTCCGCTTGAAGCTTGTGGACGATATAGATAAAGTGCGAGAGAAAGAGAGTTTTGACCTCACACTAAAAACAAACAACAAGAAGGGAGGTTTTATGAAGCTGACCATCGAAGACAATGAAGGGTATTCGATAATGAATGCCAACGGCATAGACATATACGAGGTTCTTGTGAATTACACGCAGAGGGAATTTACCTCTGACCCTGTTGATGCTGAGGGTAATCCGGTAGACGGAATAAAACATGATGCAGAGGGTAAGCTTGTTTTCAACACCGCGCAACTGGACATGAGAAAAGGTAGATACGAGATAATCTTAGAGGACTATGCAACAGAGGTGGAGAAGACAGTGGATATAAGAGTTGAGAAGTGGTATCTGGAAATGGAGTGCAGCGAAGAAGTCGTAAAGGGCTGGGAGGACATTGTTATAACAATACATAGCTCGTTCTATGAGAAAGAAGTGAACATAACGGTTGAGGGTATCCTCGGGTGGGAAGAAAAGACACTAACTCTTGACGATGAAGGCAAGAAAAGGGTAAGGATTCCCACAAAAAATGTGGACTACGGCAGGTATAAAGTAACGGTTAAACTGTCTGAGTTTCCGGCATGTGCGGAAACCAGATATGTGCTGATAAAGAAAGGCAAAACGAGCTTAGAAGTGCCTGAGACTGCAACTGTCGGTGACATCGTGTATATAGACGGAACTTCTGACTATGGTTATTTGGCAGTTTTCGTAATTGATGAGGTGTATAAAAGCGATGCAGCAATAGTTGATGATAAATTTGAATGGTACTGGGAAACAAGCGGAGAGCTTGAAGGTGGCAGAGAGATTGAGGTTTTTATACTTAACGACCGTCCCTCTAAAATTTCCATTGGTGACTACGTGAGTAAGGACTGGCAGAGAGAAGAGGGTGTGGACGCAACGGCAAGCATATCCTTATTTCCTCCAATGTTACGCATGACAGTCCCAAAACGCATAGCTGAGAGTGATGATGTGGTAATAAGTGGCGAAGCTACTGGAACAGACCGTGTTTATATCATTGCCATCAACAAAGAAGGAGATGTGGTGTTCCCACCTGATGGAATTGCGAGAGCGACTCCTGTCGAGGAAGAGGAGTGGGAGGAGAATATTGGCGAACTCGACTCCGGAAATTATACTGTGATTTCTCTCCATAAAGGAAAGGATGGGAGAACTAATGCCATAGAAAACGGTAAGTGGGCAGCAGGTGGCGAAAACAAAACCTTAGAGGAAAGAGTGGCAATCCTTATGGATGCGATTCAGTCGGCAGGCAGGGATGATCTATTTGTGCTATTTAATTTCACAATTGAGGCATCGTATGTTAGTTTTAATCCGATTGAAAATATAACAATTGGAGGACCATTAGAAATAACCGGCAAAACAAACCGAGAACCTGGGACAAAGATCGGAATATGGACAGTTGAAGGGCCTGCAATGCTGCCTCCTGTTATAACAGAGGTTGAATGGCCGACTGCTGATCAAGGCATGTTCACAGCGACAATTGATACCTATGATGCGGTTCCAGGGATATATACGCTTAAAGCGGAGGATGGCGATTTGAATACAGACACAGCAACCGTAGAAATACGTGTGCCGCCACCGCTTGCACCTGAAATTTCCATTTCTACCGACAAGAAAGAATATTCTCCAAGCGATGTAATCAAAACAACGATTCGTCTTTCAAATCCAACAGGCAGCACTCAAAACATGCTGTTCAAATGGTATTTTATCCGGGATCACAACAATGGGACGAAGATAGAGCAAAAAGCGATAAATCTGCCGGCAAACGATGATCAAACATCTACTACTTCAATTCCTGTGGATGAGTGGGGAAATGAAAGCTTCTGTGGGTGCTACATCGTTTCGTTGACGAACACAACAACAAATAACGTCGTAAGCGTAGATTCTGCTTCCTGGATTTATCTGCCAAGCGCGGAGTGTAAAAGCAAAACATCCGCGGAAATCGCAAAAGAAATTGAGGGAGTGGAGTTGCAGAGTTAAAACTCTACTCGGGTTTATTTTTTATTTAGAGCGCTAAGGGATGCAGAGGAGGTATTTGAATTCAGTAAACGGTTAATAAAGCAATAAATCCGCTCCTATACAGCCACCCAGCGCTAAGAAAAAAATGTGGTTTTGAGTAAACCAATCTTATCCACAACACGACCGAAAAATTTAAATATGAAAAGAGAAGTAAAAAACTTAGGAGGTGAAAAAAGGAAAATGAAAATAGCTAAAGGGATAGTTGCAGTAGCGATAGCAATGCTGGTAGCGTTGGGAAGTGTTTCCCTGGTCATAGCGCAAGAAGCGGACATATCAGAAATAGTAGGAGAAATTGACAAAAATATGGATGAGCTTAAAGAAGCCACCGAGACCATACACAGCCAGACGGACGTGATCCTTGGTGTTGAGGGTATGCCTGATGAAGTAAAAGATATGGCTGAGACAGTTCATCTGAGCAGCCACGGTCTCGAGTTCTTTGGGGTTTATATGGACAACTATATCGGGAAGCTTGATACCTTTAAAGCAGAGCCTGCGAAGAACAAATCAAAAATTTTGGTTACTGCCGGGAAAATCGAAGCACTCCGGAAAATGTCTATAGACACTGAAGATGCAAGTGAGTTTGTAACATTGATGGAGCTGCCGGTTATGGGGTACTCGCCACATGATTTGGTACATGTACTTATAGAGGGCCCGGATGTCAAAGCAGCACCGGAAGCCAAAAGTGCTGCAGACACTGTACATGTGGCTCTGCATGATTTCCGCGATGCTGCCCAAGCTATGAGGCTCAATTTAGAAGAACTTGAATATATCTTGGCAGAGCCACCAGTTACGGTAGATATATCAGCACCGGCGGAAGGAATTGACAAGGATATGGATGTGCTTAAAGAAGCCACCGTGGTCATATTCGAGCAGACGGACGTGATTCTTGGTGTAGAAGGCATACCGGAAGAAGTGGCAGATATGACTGAGACAGTTCATCTGAGTTCCCACGCTCTCAAGCACTTTGAGGTTTATATGGAAAGATATGTCGGGAAGCTTGAGACCTATAAAGCCGAGCCTGAAAAGAATAAAGCAAAAATTTTGGTTGCTGCCGGAAAAATCGAAGCACTTCGGAAACTGTATATAGACACAGAAAATGCACCTGACTTTGTAACTGCTATGGAGTTGCCGGTTACAGGTAAATCGCCACATGAGTTAATGCGTGTACTTATGGAGGACCCGGTTGTCATAACATCACCGGAAGCCAAAAGTGCTGCAGATGCTGTACACACTGCTGTGCATGATCTCGAAGGTGCTGCCCAAGCTATGAGGCTCAATTTAGAAGAGCTTGAACATATATTAGAAGAACTTGAAGAAGAAGCTACAACAATGCTTCTTCGAGAAAATTGGAACTTTATTTCAGTCCCTAAAGAGCTTGCAGATGGAAACAACACTTTCAAGCAGGTTTTTGGCGATGTTAACACTTCTGGGAACCCTATTTACTGTTACCGTAACGCAACCGAAGGAGGGCAAGCAGTAACTGCAACTGAAGAAGTCAAACCTCTCTGGGGCTACTGGATTTACTCTGCGGAAATGATAGCGGTGAATTTGACTTACGACACTTATCCGCTCAGAACGCCGCCGACAAGACAGCTATACAAAGGTTGGAATGCAATTGGGTTCTCAGACACAACAGCAGCGCCAGCGAATTCTGCTTTAACTTCCATCGAGAAAAACTGGGCTTATTTAATTGGTTTTGACTCCGATAAACAAGAATATGAGACTGCGATAATAAACAACGATGACGCAGGTGGAATGCATGACGAAGACAATTTAATGTACCCAATGAAAGGTTACTGGATTTACGTGGCCGAAGATTGCGAATTAGCAGGAATTAGTGTATGAAAAATGACGGCACACACAACGGCACAGAATTCACCGATGCAAATGGAAAGAGATACAACAATTGGATCCCCGCAGTAAGGTTGGAATAGACGGGGATTTTTTTTATTTTAAATATTTTTCTTTTTTTCTTTCTTATTTTTAGCACTCCCGAATGCTCTTTCTTCTGGACGATATTTTAAAAAGTATTAATCCTATTATTAGATTGGGAATTAACCAAAGAAATAAAAAGGTAGGAGGATAATAAGAAAAGATGGCGAAAAATAAGAGAGCGAGCAGGAAGAAGGAGAAAAGTAGTGGAAGATGGCAGAGAGCAATAATAGGACTCTTAATGGCGCTGATAATGGTTGGTTCGGTGATTGCATTATTGTTTCAGCTGTGAAATGTAACCACAATATTACACAACACTTTTTCTTTTTTGCAAAAAGAAAACCTGTGCTAAAAGAAAAACAAATAAGTTCTTTTGGTAAAGCTTTTCTTTCTAAGAAAAGGTTTCTTGTGAAATCTCGTAGTTTTTACTTTAACTGCACAAATTCCTTCTTTATCTTGTTCGCATATAGATGAGCGATTCGCGTGGGTTCAGGTAGCTTATGCTTACGGATGCAATTTCTTGTCAGCTGCAGCGAACTTTGTAGCGATATTTTATGCCCTGGCGCTACGATTAGGGGTCTACAGCCCTTTTTACTCTTGAGATAATATCCTATTTCTCTACCTTTGTATTTTATCATACGCGCTTCGCCTTCGGTCATCGGCACTTCACCACTGCCACACAGAAGGTTCTTTGCCACACCCACGGTCGCTACGTCTAGAACAACACCTACATGCGTGGCTAATCCCGCAAACCTCGGATGGTTTACTCCTCCGCCATCTATTACTAACAGGTTGGGCTTGGTTGTGTTTTCAAGTGCATGAAAAGCGTCTATTATGGCTGGCGCTTCTCTGAACGAAAGAAGCCCGGGGATATAAGGGAAATCCACAGGCAGCACCGAGTATGAATAATTGACAAATCTCATGGATGGGTATTCGAGCACTACAACCGCAGATATTATTTTCTCTTGTCTATCTTTATTTTCAGTATTGTTTTTTGATTCGTAAAAGAAAGCCTGGTCTGCACCTGCGATTAGTTTTAAGCCTTCTAAGCTCAGTTTATCTTCTATTAGCGCTTTTGATGCGATTTCTCGCTGTATGCGATACAGTTGTTCGGTGGTTTTCATTGTATATAAAGTATAATTTAAGTTTGACATTGCTGATCTTAACCACAGATTGCGCAGATTACACAAATTTTGCACTTTGCATTTTGTTTTGTCTGTGTTAATCTGCGTTAATCTGTGTCCATAATTTATTTTTTCTTGGTCTCGTGAAAATCTGTGTAATCTGGTGGTTAATAATTTTCGGTATGAAACAACAGGCTGCCTCAGAATTCAGAAGTCTCCTCATTTAACTCTCTCAACCGCTCACGCATATTCCTCCAGTGACTCCCTTCCCAGTATATTCTGCCACAGCGTTCGCAAACCCAGAAATCACACTCCCCTATCATGCTCGTTGGCACATAACTTTTCTCTCTCAGTATCTCCTCTTCCCCTCCCTCTACTTTCCTTATCCTCGCATTGCATTCGCTGCACCTGACCGGAACGGGTTCGAGGTTTAAGGCGATATTATGCCGAAGCAACTCTTTCAATTGTTCCATCACATCGTCGGTTTTTATTTGAACGCACTGCACACCCCTTTTCATCGCGGCCAATGCGAGATTTTTGTCTCGAGTGAGCAATATTCGTGTCTCGTGCTCTGCCAAGGCGACAAGGGCTTTATCCTCGTCTTCATTACCTGCACCGATTTTACCGTTTACTTCCGCCGCGTAAACAGTATCATATCCAAGGACACGCAGCCATGTGCTTAACTTTCCTAACATTCTGTCGGTTACGAATCGCAAGGTTCCTGTTCCTTCCTCTTCTTTTTCTCTACAACATCAAAAGTATTTATACCATGGACTGATGCTATATAAAATGAAGAATTAGAAGGAGGTGAAAAAATGAAAAGAAAAGCAATTGCAGGATTAATAGCCGTAGTTGCAATCGTAGCAGTTGCGATGTTTGCAGGATGCATTGAGGAGGAGCGAATGAGTACAGCAGAAATAAAAGAGATGGTCCTTGCTACTGCTGAAAACATAGATAATTACAAGTTTGACATGAATATGACACAGAATATGCTAATAAGCAACGAGACTAATGAAACAGAGATGACGACGCTAAACACTGGAAATGGCGTAGTGGACAATATAAACAAAAAAATGAAGCTGGAGATGACGATAACGATGAAAATGCCTGAGAAAGCAGAAATGCCTGAGACAAAGGAAATAAAGATGGACATATATTTCATCAATAACACCATGTACACGAAGATGGATATGGGCATTCCAAAGATGCCCGCGCATTGGACAAAGATGGAAATGCCCGAGGGCTACGAGGAATTATGGGAATCGCGGAACCAGGTAGACAAGCAAATGGAACTGCTGAACATTTCAAAGGTGGAACTATTGGAAGATGAAAAGGTGAACGGTGTGGATTGCTATGTGCTAAAACTCACACCTGACATCGAGAAGTACTGGAAGACCGTGATGAAGCAAGAAGGGATGAGCGAACTAATGCAAAACCTGCGACAGAACGATAGCTTTGACATAGGAAACATGATAAAGGAGATGTCTATAAAGCAATGGATTGCAAAGGATACGAAGTTCCCGATGAAAACAGAAATGCAAATAAAAATGGCGATGAGCTCCGCAGACTTGAACATACCTGAAACGGAGGAGGAATTTACAATGACGATGGATCAAAGAACCAACATAGTTTTCTATGACTATAACAAGCCGGTGACGATAGAATTGCCAAAAGAGGCGGAAAGTGCAGTCGAGTATCCAATGTTTCCACCGCTGAATCAAACAGCTACAACTGCGGCATAAGTAAATACGAGATATAACTTATAAAGAGGATTTCTTCCTCTTATTTTATTTTTTTAAATCAAAAAAAAACAGGAAAAGAGTTTCTTCAAATTTTACCACTTTTCTGCCTTTTATCTCTACTCCTTCCGCGCTCAGAAGCTTTATCTTCTTCTCCACGCCTGAGCTATAACCTCCAATGTCTCCATCACTTCTAACCACGCGATGACAAGGAACAACAATAGGATACGGATTTGTAGCAACTGCCTGTCCAACAGCACGAGCAGCGCGAACAGAGCCCGTTAGTTCTCTTGCTATCTCTCCATACGTGGTTACTTTTCCCTCGGGTATTTGCTTTACCAGGTTCAATACTGCGTCTTGAAAATATCCATCCATAGTTTATAAAAACAAATATGAACAATAATATCATTTTAACACTATGACAGTAAATGGACATCACAGAGCGGTATTCATTGTCATTGCAATAACTCTACTTTCTACCGGAGCCGCAGCGATGATCTACGAAGTCGCCCTTTTAAGGGAATTTACACTACTTCTCGGCTCTTCTTTTTATTCCGGCTCGATAGTTTTAGCTTCGATAATGGGCGGTCTCGCTGTTGGCAGCCTCATCATCGGCAAACTCTCAGATAGAACCAAGAATCCATTCCTCCTGCTATTCATATTAGAAATGCTTATTGCCCTTATTTCTCTTGTTATCGTGCCAGCCACGAGGAGACTCGCACTTTGCGATACATGGATGCTGACTGACGGAATAATTTATGCATTCGAGTTCATCAATCTCAAACCCACTTCATGGCATGTTCTGCTATTCTACAGTTCGTGCATTTTGCTCGTTCCCGCCGTATTGATGGGCGGCGAACTCCCGGTAGCCATAAACATATTATCAAAATACAAAACGGAAAAAATCGGCGAAGTATCCGGATATTCATATTTTCTGGATACCATAGGAGGAATCTTCGGGGCAATTTCTGCCGGGCTCATAATGATTCCTCTACTCGGCTCAATAGCGACAGTCCACACCGGAGGAATCCTGAATACAACAGGGGCAGTGAGTGTGGCACTGTTCATGATATTCTTTCGGAGTTCTGATAACCCTTCAAAGGCACTCTCTTCAAAGAACAAAAATCGAACTAATCGAAAGATTATTTCGGTTATTATAGTTATAATAATGGCTCTTTTTCTCTCGCTCTTTGCTATGGGCTACCACAAGGCAGAGCAGTTGGAATATACCACGGTTGGGGATTTGTATCGTGGACAGGTTATCCTTGAGCGAACACAGAGCAGATACCAGACGATAACAGTAATAGACCATGATATTCTTGGACGTGTTCTGTTCCTGGATGGCCAAGTGCAAATATCCGAGAGTGATGATGAGCCATATTCGGAGGCGCTGGTATTACCCGCCGCAGTTACTTTACTGAATAACGCACATAAACATAATCTTGATGTCCTCATCATTGGCGGTGGCGACCTCGGCGTCTTAGAAGTATTAACGAGGTTCTCTGATGACAAAATAGGAAACATAACACTCGTGGATTTAGACCCCGGAGTAATAGAAATATCGAAGAAATATTTGGTAAGTATACACAACGATTCATGGAAAGACCATAGATATGAGTATGTGGCGATGGACGGAAGGAAATATATAGAAGAAGCGCTTAGGGACAGTAAAAAGTTCGACCTCGTTATTTTAGACCTGCCTGACCCCAATAATGATATTCTCGCAACTTTTTATTCGCTGGAGTTCTATAATGACGTTTATTCTTTGCTGGATGAAGATGGGATAATGGCTACGCAGGCTACGCAGGCAGACTGGGCGTTAGGTGCTGACGGATACGTAATAATTGCAAATACATTGCGACAGTCACGATTTCCGGTTGTTCGGATGTATACGCAGTATATACCAAGTTTCGGGCAATGGGGATTTGCAATCGCATCCAAACGTTATGACCCACTGCAAATACGTGACGATGAGATTGCAGATGTCTTAGCGGCTATCGAAACAAACACATACAGCGAAAAGACACATTTTTCGCTCTTTGCACTTCCTCCATGGCTTTTACAAGATATGGAAAATACGCAGCTTATAAATACGATTGATAAACCGGTAATAATTAAGGAGTATTAAGATGCTACTACTACGCCTGATAAACAGGATAAGAGCTTTAAGGCGACACGTAGATAAATTCAGGATTCTATCCCTACTCCTTTTCGTGCTCATATTCGGCTCCATAGCATTTTACCATTTTGAAAGAGGCAGTGAAGGAGTAGAAGAGATATGGGACGCCGTTTATTGGGTAATCGTGACGATTACGACCGTGGGCTACGGTGATTTCACGCCAAAAACAATGGGTGGACGGATTACATTTGTGCTGGTTGCATTGGGGGGAATAGGAACCATTGCGTATGTAATTGAACAACTTGTATCTTTTTCTACTAAGAGTCAATTAAAAAAATTGTTTGGGTCGGGGGCGGAGAAGATGAAGAAGCATACCATTATTGTTGGCTGGAATACCAAAGCAGAAGAGGCGATAAAAGAGCTACGGAATGAAAATGAGGAGTTTTTGGTGGTGGGTAGCGAATTGGATCAAGCAGAGCTGAATGCGCGGGAGATACCTCATATTAGTGGAGACCCGACAAAGAGCGAGACGTTGAATAGATGCGGGATCGAAGATGCAAAGACGATGATGATACCTCTGGAGAACGATTCTGAGACGATAATGATTGCTCTCGCAACCCGGAGACTGAATCCCGATATAAAAATCGTTGCGACATGCGAGGCGCGGGAGCACGTGGAGATGATGCGCGGGGCTGGGATTGACCATATAATATCTTATGCGGAGATAAGCGGGAGATTACTTGCTCATGCGGTCACAGAACCAGTAGTTGTGAATTTTATTATGGATGCTTCGACTTCGGTTGAAGGGTTTGACCTGAAACAGATAAAAGTGGGCGAGAAAACGAAGTTGTCAGATATGTCGCGGGGTGCGGGTGAGAAGGTGATCGCGTTGTACAAAAGGGGAAGGTTTGTTTTCGAATTCGCGGCGGATGTTATGCTGGAGGAGGGGGATTATTTGGTGGTTATAGCTTCTTCGTGCTAAATGTTTTTTATCTATAACTCATGAAATATTCTGAAACAGGTCTTTAAAAATTTTTCGTTCTTGCGGTAGTTTTTATGAAAACCGCCCCAATTTTTTTAACCTTGAATTAATACCACCTCTTTGTTTTCCGAATAGTTCCATACGCTTTTCTATGGTTTTACCGGATTCGTACTCGGCAATTAACTTTTCATCATCTTCTTTTGTCCATGGCTCATACGCTCGCGGATGAATTTTTTGATTTTCCTTTACTGAATATGTCCCGGATTTATCAGAATGCGGCTCTTCTTTGATGGGAAAAGATGGTTCATGTTCCTTACAATAATCAACAATTTCTTTTACGAATAAGTTCCCGTATTTCTCTAATTTGCTTTTAACCCATCGACCTAGTCTTTCATTAATTAAGGCAATAAGCGGTGAGACAAGTATCGTCACACCGTCCAAAAGAAGGGCTGGTAATTGATAGCACAAAGATTTACCCCCGCTCGTTGGCATAAGGACAAAAACATCGTTTTTTATTTAAAAAGCCCCGTAACCTGCTCACTTCGCCCTCCCTGGACCTCCACCACCCCTGATAGTATATCCCGTACCCCTCGGCCTGACAATAGGACCTGAACCGTGACGATCGTACCTGTAAGGCGAGTAGTAGCCATACCCCCCACCGCATACCCAAAAGAAGCCCCATGGGTAATACCTCGTTCTCTCTCTGACTACACGAGTATCATTAACCGCCGCCGTCTCATTATCCGCAGAAACATTAAAGAACTCCCGCTGGAACGTTTCGTTTGTCAGCGCTTTTTCTTTCAACGCAAGCACCTCCTCGTACGACTTCCTCGCCTCTACGTTCACCGCCGCATCTATCGGTCCACTCAACTTGTGTTGAGGATACTTTATTGCATACATCGTCCCCGCAAGAGGTGCAACGTGCTCAATCTCTGCGGGTTCTCCTGATTTATACCTGACATCACTTCTCAACGATACGAAGTCATTTCCTTCCGCACGAATCTTGAATACCTCCTCTTCATAATCGTCTGAACCCGCAGCTATACAAACATATTTGCTGCGACCATCGGAATAAGTCGTAACATAAGCAACTATATCACCATTCGCACCAGAGAACCACGAATAATCCCAGTACGGCTCCCATCCACTACTCTTCTCGCTTTCTATCGCAGTTGTGACGAAGCCTATCTCCTCTAATTTGTCGTGCACCGTTTTATCAATATCCTTCGCCTCTCTTCCATATCTGTACATTATCCCGGCAACGCCATTTTCATGCACCTTCTGTGCACTGTAATGGTCTATCGAATCTCCACCAAGCGCGTGATATCCGAGGTAAGAAACTAAAGAAAGAGCTATTTGCTGGTCTTCTGTGTATTTCGGAGGTGCTAAAAGCGGTCCTATAACGAACGGAATCGAAGCCACAATGAGTATCACTATAACAACCATAGCTGCTATTATGCCTATATCCTCTTTAGCTACCATTTCTTCTTATTATTATTTGTTTTTCTTTTAGCACAGGTTTTCTTTTTTCTAAAAAGAAAAAGTGTCACGTTATTATCACCGCCATTGCCACCACCGAAACTGCGACATAAACAATCCCTGAAAGGATACCAGCCGCGATGTTCCCGTTACTTATTGCCTCTTGCAGTTTTATCTTCGGCACTAATAATATATCAAACGCGAAGAAAAGGAGTGTTGCAACGAGCGAAATCCCTATGCTCCAGCCAATTGTTAATGCGATGTCATGGCTCAGCGAACCAGACCCAGGTGACATAATCGTTGCCGCAACCACCAGACTTATTCCGAGCAACATCAAACTGAAAAATATCGCAACCGCACTATTCTTTCCTTCTATCGCTTCCTGCAAATCGAATTTCCGAAACACGAGAATATCGTAAACTTTCACCAACAGCATGCTGAGTCCTATCCCTATTACCAGCCATAAGAGTGCTACCCACGCCGTTACTATCATTTCATTTACCATTTTATTCACCTCCTATTATTTTATCCAATACAATCTCTGCTTTACCACCCAGCATATTTTCCATGAGCTCCAGAACCTTTTTCGCATCACCCTGCCCGCATGACATCACCTCTACGAATATCGAATTCTCTTCCGGATACGTATGAACGGCAATATGGCTCTCGGCAAGCAATGCAATCGCTGTCAGTCCCTGTGGCGAGAACTTATGGCTGACGGTTTTCAGTAATGTCAAATCCATTAGCTTCGCCGCTTTCTCTATCGTTTCCTCCATTAACGCAATATTTTCCAGCTTTTCCACATTGCAATCCTTTATCAGTCCTATAATAGCTTGAATTCTTGCCATTTCTACTTACCCCGGGATTAAACCTTCGCCCTTGAACACCAAAATTGCCTCCTCGTAGCTCAAATCCTCCGGCGGAAGTGTCAAATCAGGCGTTGGAAACGCTTCCTCTTCGTCTAGCACCTCGTCTATCTCAACGTCCTCACCCACGAGCAGTCCCCTCGACCTTATCAATTCAAATATCCGCGGATAAAGGTCATTGAATTTCCCTTCTGTAAGTTCGCCCCTTTCATTAAGAGCTGCAAGTTCGTTGTCCGGCTCGTTTATCTTGCTCAATATCTCCTCTTTGTTCGCTGCCGGGAACGCCCACGTCCCGCCACCAGAAATGCCAATTAATAAATATTCACGCGACATTTTCTTCACTTCCCCTTCAGCTCCTCGTCAAGTGAGGCAAGCGACCCTGAGACTTTCAGTTCTCGCTCGATTTCGCTTGTCCCCAAGTCCTCAGTCCCCGCAGCAGTGCCGAGTTCCCCCGATGCCTCCGCCCTCGCTTCTTCCATCCGAATCTTCTCCGTCATCCGCTGCACCGTTAAATCAACATCACCTATCTCGCCGTCTATTCCTGAGAGCGCTTCGTTAACGCGCTTACCCGCCTTCGCCATCGCGTAATCGGATTTTAAATCTGCTCGCTTATCTGCAAATCGCTGAATCTTCGCATTTAAATCCACCTGCTTGTCCTTCAGCATCCTCACTTTCTTCTCCATTTCCGCAACGGACTGCTGAAGCAGCGGTATTCGCTCCCTCGTCCTCGTCTCCTCCTCCAACAGTTGCGCCGCCGCACTGTTCAGTTGCTCCACCTGCAGTTCCGCCTTCTCGCGCTTCTCGCCCTCTAACTCCGCCACTCTCTCCTCTAACGCCACCGCCCGCTTTCTGTACTCCAACGCCTTGTTGTGCACCGAGCCCACCTTCTTCTGCGCCTCGTTCAATTCCCGTTTCTTCAGGTTCTTCGCCGCGATTGAATCTCGCACTGCGACCGCCACCTTCTTATTCTCCTCAACCAATTTCTCGTGTGCGTAGTCGAGTTGTTCCGCCGGGTCTTCAAATCGCTCTACTATTTTGCTCATCTTCGCTTTAGTCACATTTGAGAACCTACCAATCAATCCCATTTTTCATCACCCCTAAAAAAAATCCAAACTTCTCCTCGATAATTCATTTCCCCTATATACTTCCAGCCTTGCCCCTGCGGGCTTTTCCAAGCTGAAGATTTCTCCTGTTCGCTCGAACTCGCAATCGGCATACGTTACCTGCGTTCCAACGGCAATGTCCCACGGAAAAGACCCCTCAACCAGGACTATTCGTGCTTTTCCCACTTCGTTCGCCTTCACTTTTTCCCCTTGAAAGTCAAATACAACACCTTCTTTTAGTTCATCCGGGTCTGGTGCATCCGCAGATTCGACTTCGTCAAGTAAATCAAGTGTCGTCCCTTCCTTTGATAACCATTTGTGCTCTTCCGTGTCTGAGAACTCCAAATAGAACTCTTCCCAGCTCCCTCCACCCCAGTCATATACCAGCTTTCCAAGCACGGTGAAATCTAATCCATCTATCGTTCCGATACTGCCTTCTCTTAATTCTTCTGATTTGGTATCGGGTCTAACCTCTCCCCGCTGCTTCTTCTTTTTTTCTTTTCTTATTTCAAGTATCCTTTTGCTTCGCTCGAATAATCCCATTCTTAACTTTTTCTTTGTCTTGATTTATATAATATAAGCGGGTATATATGCTTTTCGGTAGCCAATTCATTCTATACGTGGAAATGCTCACACCATCGTATACCTTTTCATTTTAAATCCTTAATTTCCACTGCCATCTCCTCATCCTTCTTTTACCTATCAATTTGCTTATCTCGTCGCTTGTTACCATTCCAATCACGCTTCTATCCTTACTCACGACAGGTAACGCAGAGATGTTGTATTTCTCCAATTTGCGTATTACCAGTTCGAGGGGCTCATCCGAATCAGCGGTAATCACATTTCTTGTCATTATTTCTGCCAACCCTCTGTGTTGCGTTGCCACTGCCGTTGAGATATCCCATGCGGTTACGATACCCACAAGTTTGTTCCCTGCTGATACAACGGGGATATGCGTAGTCTGTGTTTCCAAGAGTAATTTCGCTGCATCTGCTATGCTCGCCCGTTCACTTATTGTGGTCACTTCGCGTATCATCATATCCTTCACCAGAGGCAGTTCTTCCGTCTGTTTCATCGGCTTTAACACGGTATCCGTTGGCAGTCGCCCTACGGGCAGCGACAATAAAAACTCCCCCGCTTCTATTTCACTCTTTAACTCGTCCGCAATTCGCTTTGCCATATAAAAACTTGAAAGAGGCGATGTTGGCACTTCATTACCTTCTATTTCTATCATCCCTGTTTTTAACTCCTCGTAGGTGACTTTCCTCACTACTGGTCGTTCCCTTCTGCCAACGCCATAATCAAGCACTTCTGTTACAATAGCCGCATCTCTTATTCCCGTTTTCTTCGCTATACCCTCGTTCAGTACAGGTATCGGTATTCCAATACCCACATACAGTGTAACGCCATATTTGTGGAATGTAGCACCACGGAGGTATTTTGTACTCATTTCCTTCAGGTTCCCCGTGACCATTAACGTTCCAAAGCGGTCGGCAGGGTTGTGCTGCGTTCCCGTTCCCACCACATATCCGCTTGCACCGCAAAGGAAAATCCTTGTTCCCAATCCTGTGGTCTCGAAATCGGGGTCGTTAGAAAGAGGAGAAAGGGCTCCTGCACCGCAATAAGTTGCATTACGATAATTAGGTAGTAGCGTGCCCATATAGGTATATAAAGTTCTGTCCGTGGAGTTCACCCCGACTTCATGCCGTTGTGATGAATTCCGCGGATTTATCATTATCGCTTGATTCACATCGTCAAGCGTAATTGTTGTTTCTATTTCTTTACGAGGATAGCAGTCTGTGCCGTAGCCGATAGCCTTCATCTCTAATTGCTTACCCGCCACTAAATCCTCTATTGCATGCCCGCCACCATATTCCATTCCTTTCTCCTCGGACAATTGTGCTGCTCCTAAATACGCATCTACCGCTGCAATTCCCGTATATGCTTCTACGTCGTTAAGCCACACACGCTGCATTTTTAGCGGGGGTTCGGAATGCCCGAAGTTGATGAGCACACCTGAGGAACACATAGGGCCAAACGTCCCGGTGGTTACGACGTCTACTTCCTTCGCTGCTTCTTCTGCCCCTAACTCGCTCACTATCTCGCTCATTCTATCCGCTGTTACTACGCGAACACTGCCATCCCCGATTTTTTCGTTTATCTCCCCTATGGTTTTAGTTTGCATGATATTAATTATAGTCATTCCGAAAATTATAACCACAAGATTACACAGATTTTCACGAGAGCAACACAAGGGTAGCAATAGCTTTTACGTGTTTCATTAGCGACTTTTTCCCCCTATTAAACGCTATATCTTATTGTATACTAAACTATAGCTTCTTTCTATTTAAGACACTGATTTATTTTCTATTTTCTTGTGTTAATCTCGTGAAATCTCGCGGTTTATTAATTGCAATTTGTTACTGGAATGACCATAATATACCCCCTCACATTATAGCTCGCGCTATTCTTCTTATACCGATAACCGACGGCGCATCGTCCGGTAAATCCACAATGGGTACGCCTTTAAAGTCGTATTCCGGGATTAAAGGGTCAAAGGGTACTATTTCCTCTATGGTGAGACCGTATTTCTTCGCTTCTTCTATTATCATCGCCTCCATGCCCTCTGGTATTTTATTCGCTATGTTCATCATTTGCTTCACGTTAGCATCTATTTCCTCGGCAATCCGCCTGAGCCGCAATGCCGTTTTTATGCTCTTCAGCGTCGTATCCAGCACGACAAGCATCACGTCAACGTCCCTTGTCGTTCTTCTGCTGAGGTGCTCCAGACCCGCTTCGCAATCTATTATCGTGTAATCGTAGTTCTTCGTCAACGTGTCTATAATCATACGTATTATGTGATTTACCGGGCAGTAGCAACCCGGCCCCTCAGGGCGGCCCATAACCAGCAGGTCATACTGCTCTTCCTCTTCTATTATCGCCGCTATTTTAGCCTCGAATTGCGACCTTATGTCTAACGTAACGTCCCGATGCTTATCCTCCAGCAGACCCTCTCTTACATCACCCGCCGTTTTATTATACGATATCCCAAGTGCCTCAGGCAAGTTTGAATCGGCATCCGCATCCACGGCTAATATGCAAACGTCCGGACCTGCAAGTTTCAGTATTTCCGTGATTAACCGCGCGGAAATAGCTGTTTTCCCTGTTCCCCCCTTCCCCGCTACCGCGATTATTTTGCCTTTTCGCATCATAGGATTCTCCTCGTTTGGGTTCAAAGTTCAGATTTGTACAAGAAGGCGTGGTTTGTTTGTTTTTTCCGGTTATCTAACCGCGGCTAAACCCGCGGACATTCTAAACCGCTAATTGAACTCACAGCTCACAGCACTCACCTTCACTACTCCAAACCTGTTTACTTCCCTCTGTGACTGGATTTCATTCTCAAATCCTTTGACCCGCATTTCCTACATCTCGTCGCTCTGATCGCATTCCTTGCATTGCAGTCCATGCATATTTTCACACGGAAGAGTCTTGCTTCCGCCTCTGGGAATCTTGCCATTTTCGGTTCTTACCTCTCCTCAGTATATCTACTCTACAATCCTGTATATATCTAGTGCATAAAAACCTTTAAATAATTTCACAAATAAAGGAAAGATAAAAAACTAAATTGTTGACACAGATTAAGAACGCAGATTAACACAGATAGATGATAAAAATTAACCGTGTTCAACGTAAATAAATCAGCGTAAATCAGTGTTAATCCGTGTCTTAAATAGAAAGAAGTTACACGTTATATACAATGAAAAAAATAAAAGTAGGGGTATTAGGTGCGACCGGAAGCGTAGGGCAGCGATTTATGCAGCTTTTGGACGGACATCCCTGGTTTGAACTCGAATCGCTGTTTGCTTCTGAACGAAGTGCGGGTAAGAAATACCGCGAGGTATCGAAGTGGTTTCTTCCCTATGAGATGTCCGCGGAAGCAGCGGAGATGGTAGTGCAATCGCTGAACGATGTGGATGCTTCAAAGAACAAAGACATCTCAATTATGTTTTCTGCTTTGCCTGGCTCGGTTGCAAGCGAGGTAGAGAAGAGATGTGCACAGGCAGGATATTGCGTGGCAAGTAATGTCTCGGTGCATAGAATGGAGCCTGATGTGCCTCTGGTCATTCCTGAGATAAACGCCGACCACTTAGCGTTAATCGAGATGCAAAAAGAGAAGAGGGGGTGGGATGGATTTATCATAACAAATCCTAACTGTTCGGCCATCGTCATGACGTTGAGTTTGAAACCGCTGATGAGATACGGGATAAAAGAAGTGCGGGTGTCAACCATGCAGGCGGTATCGGGTGCGGGATATGCAGGTGTGCCGTCAATGGCGATTCTGGATAACGTGATACCGTTTATAGAAAGCGAAGAAGAGAAGATGGAAAGTGAACCGCTGAAGATTCTCGGCACAGTGGAAGAAGGTTCAGGAATAAAAAACGCCGCGTTCAACGTGTGTGCTTCTTGTCATCGAGTTCCGGTGATGGATGGACATACCGAGGCGATATGGGTAAAGTTTGAGGAAGGCGTAACGGAAGAAGAAGCTAAGAAGGCGTTTAATGACTTCACCACCGACATAAAAACACCTTTTGCTCCCGATAAGCCTATAATACTGCGTGAGGAGCGGGATAGACCGCAGCCCAGGTTAGACTGTGATGCCGGGAGGGGTATGAGTATATCAGTAGGGCGAATAAGAGCAGGAAGAATGAAGAATGAGGTGAAGTACATTGCACAGGGTCACAATACAGTACGAGGTGCTGCTGGTGCGTCCATATTGAATGCTGAAGTACTGGTGGAAAGGAAATACGTATAAAATCCTAATTTTATTCGGCTTTTTATTGAATACCAAATATTTTTAGGGTTACCTATTTATCCACCTAACAACATTAATATAAAAAATGAATAAAGAAGACATTGAATGGCTGCGTATAACGGAAGGCATCTGCAAGTCGGTGCCTGTGGTGTACAATGAGAACCGCGTAGGTTCCAATGCCATAACTGACCGAGTTCAGGTCCATAGCCGGCCGATACACGTGAATTCACTCGAGAACATTGTCAAGCAGGTGGTTGAGGATGTGACAAAACGTAAGGCATATGTCGTAACCGAGGGTACGGCAGGCTATATCTTGAACCTATGAACGATAACGATAGAGATAACCGTGGCAAGTTAAAGGAAAACATCGAAAAGCCATATTATGGCTACCGTGTGGTGAAATATTTCATCGCGGCTTTAATCGCAGGAGGAATTGTAAGCATAGCACTTGCAATCGTCTTTACAACATGGAGTTCAATTTTATGCGGGGTTTTAGGTGTAATCTTACTCTCTTTTGGAGTGTTCTGGCATCTCTCGATGGGCTGGGTGAACGTTCCTGAGAAAATAGAACTCGTAAAGGATAAGTTCTCAAACCAGTTAGAAAACGTCTGGGCTGGCAATGGAAAAGTGCTGGATATGGGAACGGGGCTTGGTCGTGTGGCAATTGAAATAGCTAAGCAATTCCCCGAGGCACAAGTAGTTGGCGTGGATACGTGGACAAAAGGCTGGAAATTATTTGGGATGACGAAAGCAGGAGCTGAGAGAAATGCAAGAATTGAAAATGTGAGTGAACGATGCACATTCCAAACTGATAGTGCGCTTGACCTGCCATTCGAGGATGGAGAATTTCAATTAGTGGTAAGTTCATTTGCCTTTCACGAGATTAATGTGTCGGACCGAACGGTTCTCTTCAAAGAAGCCATCCGACTCCTCGCTCCTGGCGGTGTGTTCGTGATATGCGACCCTTTCAGTGGTTCTTTCTTGAAGGCATATAAAGCGAAGAACATGCCTGAACTGCTCGAAAAGGTGCAGCGGATGGATGTTGAAGACGCGAAGTTTGTGAGTTTTAAGGAGGCGGGTGTCAATCTCGGCAGGCTCGCACATATCTGGGAAATGGGGTATTTGAGCGGGAGGAAAGTATAAAGTTATATTCTGGAGACATTGGATGAAGATAATATTCGTTTGGATAATTCTGTCGCTGATATATTTCAATTACCAAGCCTATAAATCATATGGAAGAGGAGAAAAGAGATGAACAAGAAGATATACTTTTACTACATCGTGATTGCAGTATTATATCCCATAGTCAAATTGATTTGCTACATCAACGGTCTTGTTTACTTGCGTGGAGTGATATATGGACTAATTGCAGGGGTTTTGACAATCACCATCGGAATTCTCGCGTTTAAAGAGTATGGTGGAGCAGATAAGCCGGTGTGGCACTGGCTGGCTGCTCTGATACCTCTGATTATCATTCCACTTACTCCTATTGTTATGATTCTTCATTTAGGGCTCAGGATGTTTCTGATGGAGAAAATGACCCCATTTATGATATTTGAAGGCATCGCGGTTGCTCAATTCATCGTGGCTATTTTGATGTTCCGGGGTTTGATATTCAAACGAGGAACGGATAAGCAGAAGATGCCTCGCGTTGGGTTTGCGATAATGAAGACGGTATTAACCCTACGCAGCATATTTAAAAAGCCAGAAAGAATCTTACGTGAGATGGGACTCCAGAAAGGACAAACTGTTCTGGATTACGGATGTGGAATAGGGAGTTTTAGTATCCCGGCGGCGAAAATGGTCGGCGATGATGGCGTTGTTTATGCGCTGGATATTCATCCTCTGGCTATAAAAGCGGTTGAGAAAGAGATTAAAAAGAAAGGAATTTCGAACATCAAAACGATTCTCTACTCACGAGGAACGGGATTGCCGGATGAGAGTGTAGATGTTGTTTTATTATACGATGTCTTTCAAATGCTAAGTGACAAGGAGAAATTGTTGGAGGAACTACACAGGGTATTGAAATCGGGTGGAGTTCTTTTTGCTACTGCTGAACATCTCGACCCGAAAGAATTTATGAATATCTTTGCACGGGGGAATTTGTTCACATTGATTGAGCATCGCGGGGAAGTATTCCGGTTTAAGAGGGATTGAAATTGTTTATGCGCCTAAAAAGTATATCAGAGATATTGTTTTGTTAGGATAGCGTAAATGGAGAAGTAAAATGGACGAGAATTACTACCAATATATAAGAGGATTCTTTGGAAAATGGGCATCGTTCTATAATTTTATTGCTTTGCCTTTAACCGGCATAAGGAATAAGGTTGCAGACATGGTTGACTCAAAAGACAAAATAAAGATTCTGGACGTCTGCACGGGAACCGGGACACAGGCTTTTGCGTTTGCGAAAAAGGGTTATGAAGTCGTGGGGATTGATTTGTCAGAAGAAATGTTGCAGGTGGCTAAGAAAAAGAGCAAATACGGAAATGTGCGATTTGTGATGGCAGATGCAACTAAAATGCCATTTGAACCCGTTTATTTCGACTTTGCATGCATTTCTTTTGGACTGCATGAAATGCCACACGAGGTCAGACACCAGGTGTTGGACGAAATGAAAAGAGTTAGCGAGAAAATAATCGTTGTTGACTATCACATTCCGAAGGACAGGTTGCATAGATGGCTGCACGTGTCTTTTGCATCACTTTACGAGAGCAAGTATTACAGAGATTTTGCAAAACGAAATCTTGAGGAATTGTTGCGAGAACACGGTTTTCGTGCGGTCAAAGAAGCTTACGGGCTGATGGATTTTGTTAAGATATTTGTGTGTGAGCGGAAATCGTTTGAGGGAAAACAAGAAAATAAATCGTTGACACAGATTAACACAGACAAGATGAAACGAGCAATGCCGTTAAAAATATGCCAGCCAGCCCAACAAAAAAGAAAAAATCAGTGTAAATCAGTGTCTCAAATAGAAGGCGGTTATACTTTATATACAAGGATAAAAATGGAAGACATATTATTAATAATATCTCTGATCTTTGTTGGGCAAACTTTCTATGGTAAGGTAATAATATGACTGAAGAATCTGACATTCTACGAATAGTAGAAGAGGATATACTGAGGATATTGGGTGAAGAGAAAAGTAAAAGAGTCTCATTAGAATCTATAAAATCCGAGATTAACGTCGCTTATTTATTCATATCCAACGCAATTAAAGAATTGGAGAGAGGGGGATCAGTACAATCCCAAGGTGACTTTATTGTATTAACAAAGGAAGGGTTTGGCAAGGCAGAAAATATTGTTAAAAGACACTTAGTCCTTGAGAATTACTTTAAAATTAAAAGAACGAGAAGCGAAAGAGAAGCGCATAAAATGACCGATATCCTTGAACACTACATCTCTAAAGAAGTTATTGAGCACATAAAAAAGTTGTCTACATTTAAAACGGAAGGCTTTCCGCTGACAAAACTCGCGCTTAACAAAGAAGGCATAATCACGGATATTCTGTTCCCTGACTACGGATTATTTGAAAGAATAGTCAGTATGGGCATCGTTCCCAGTGAGAAAATCAAGGTCATGTACAAGATTCCGGATGGCATGGTTATTTACGTTGGTGGCAAGAAATTCGCGTTGGGTAATGAAATCGCAAAAGGGATAGAGGTGTTGGGATGAAACTCAGGATTATCTTAGTTGGGCAACCCAATGTCGGGAAATCATGCTTACTCAATGCCTTGGTTGGTCCTGAAGTTATCGTATCTAATTATCCTGGAACTACGGTTGAAGTAACCACAGCTGAAAAGACAGTCGCAGGCGAAGAGATGGTGTTTTTAGATAGCCCAGGAATCTATTCTATTTCTGACAGAAGCGAAGAGGAGAAGGTTACAGAAAAGGCATTATTTGAAGAGGAGATAGACGGAGCAATAATAATTGCCGATTCGGTTTCTCTTGAAAGAAGCCTTTATCTGGCATTTCAAGTATTAGAAGCTGAGATTCCCGTTGTTATAGCTCTTAATTTTGTTGAGAGCGCCGAGAAGAAGGGGATAAGAATAGCTCATAAGAAATTGAGTAAAATACTGGGCGCTCCCGTCATCCCTCTCAATCCTTTAAAAAAGTGGGGAATAGACGAACTTGTAAACGCACTTTTGGAGATCAAAGAAACTAAGGGCAAGACTTTCACTGTTAGATATGACGATCACATAGAGGACGCAATAATGGAGGTATCCTCGCAGGTGACGAGAACGCAACTGCCAAAGAGATTCGTAGCATTAAGAGTTTTGGAAGAAGACGCGGATTTTTACGGATACTTGAGAGATAAACGAACAATCAAAGCGGTTAAAGAAGGTTTAATCGAGCACCCAAAAGTTGCAGAGGACATCGCAATAACAAGATACGGTACAGCGGCTTTTATTTCCGGGAAGGTAACCCATTTAGTTCATGTAGAAGAAGCAGCAAGAAGTTTGGATGAGAGGCTCGATGGGGCTCTTCTACACTCGTTAGGGGGGCCTATTCTCACTATTCTAACATTCGTCACCATTTTTGGTGCGCTGCTGTTCATTGGAAGCTGGATTCAAGACATCCTCACTGGCTTTACAGAATACCTTTTGTCATTGATTCATTTAGGTGTGGGTTTCGGTGGTACAGCGTTAGAAGCGGGTTTAGCAGGGATGATGGCGGGCATTTCCATTGCTTTGCCTTACGTCTTTATATTTTACATCCTTTTTACGCTGATTGAAGATGCTGGACTACTCTCAAGATTCGTCGTCAACTTGGAGAGATTTTTAAGATGGTTTAATCTCCCGGGAAGGGCGATCATACCCTTAGCTTTAGGCTTGGGTTGCACCGTACCCGCTACGAGGAGTACGCGAATTCTGTTTACAAAGAAAGAGAAGTTCTTTACAGCATCCTTACTTAGCTGTGTACCCTGCTCTTCTCGAATCGCCATAATAATGGGTGTAGTTGGCTATTTTGGTAGCAAATGGTTGGCTCTTTCCGTTTTTATTACGCTCTTCGTTTCTTTTTTAGTTTGGGGCTACATAGTGAAGAGGATTACACGAATAGAGAAGAAGCCCGTGCTCTATGAATTGCCGGAATTGCCCCCTTATAGAATACCTTCAATTGGAAATATCGTTACCAAGAGCTGGATTAGAATGAAGACCTTTGTATATCTCGTTGTACCCCTGTTATTCTTAGGTGGAGTGGCATACGCGGGATTGGATGCTTTAGGACTCACCAATGTGATCGTGGCACCTCTATCGCCGATTACCTGGTGGTTAGATTTGCCTAATGTAGCCATTATCCCGTTGGTATTTGGATTTTTGCAGAAGGATTTAACCGGCTCAATGCTTCTGTTAGTTTTAGGCGGTAAAGTATCCTCTGTTTTAACTCCTCTTCAGATTTACACCTTTGGTGTTGCCGCTACTATTGGAATCCCGTGCATAATCGCTTTAGGAATGTTTATTAAAGAATTTGGCTTCAATAAAGCGGTGCTTTTAACCGCAGCATCAATACTGTATGGTTTATTATTCGCGGGTTTAGCTTGGAGGCTAATATCGCTTTTTTGAGGTTAATTGGTAATTCAGTCGTTTACGGTGATGAACTCTTTTATCATTGGAATAGTCACGTTCTGGATTATTGATAGAACCCTGCCACACATAAATCCAGAGTTGCTTAAAAAAGAAAAGAGATCCATTGAAAGAAGCGTTACCATGCTTGTTATCGGCATGGCTTTGCATAACCTCCCAGAAGGATTGGCAATTGGGGTTGGATTTGCTTTAACGCCTGCATTGGGAATTGTGATAGCAGTGGGGATTGCAGCACAGGACGTGCCAGAGAATATCGCAACAATCGTTCCTTTATACGGCTTAACGAAAAAGCGAATGAAATCCTTTATTATTTATAGTAACGGTGACAATCGGGTTTGAATTACTTGGTTTTATTTTTGGCTACTATTTTTTAAAAGGGATGTCTTTAGATTTATTAGGCGCCTCGCTTGCACTTGCAGCAGGATTTATGACCTACATTTCCGTAGAAGAACTGATTCCAGCAGCACAAATAAAACAGAATTTAAAAACAGGTCTTACCGGTCTTATTTTGGGATTGGTGTGCGTTTTATTAATCTGCCTTTTAGGTTAAATGATGATAAAAATGATTAATAATAGAAAAACAAAATAAATTATAGACACCGATTAATGCAGATTAACACAGATAGATGGCAAAAATCAGCAATGTTAGACTCAAATAAATCCATGTCTTAAATAGAAATTAGGGGAGTTATAGTTTGTATACAACGAAAAGAAAAAACATAAATCCATTCCCTTTGTTAGACCGCTTCCTATCCACCTAATATGTTTAGGTTTATTCTAAATTTTTATTGCTTATTTCAAGCAATGTTTCTTATAGTTCACTATATAAAGTGGGGAATTTATTAGAAATGCATGAAAGCAATACGGTCTACCTATGCTAAGACGTATGCTATTGCCAATCCTCAATTTGAATCATTAGCATAAAAGAAAACCACAGTTTAAAAAATCCGTGATGCACGGGGATTTGCCCGCACGCCTTCGGCGGCGCTAAAGGGTACTGTAGCAAGTGCATCAATAAGTCCCATGAAGTGCTAAAAAGGGATAGAAAAATGGAAAAACAAAAAGCCTTCAGAATTTATGGAAAAGTGCGAGAACTGGAAAGTATGATTGGAGTCCCAGGCTTGAAAATTGAAGCTTTGGATAAAGACCTTATATTTGACGACCGCTTAGGTTCTGTTACTACGGACATTGATGGCAACTTCGAGATCAGATATGAGAAAGAAGATTTTCAGGAACTTTTCTTTGATCAACGACCGGACATCTACCTTAGAATTAAAAACCCGGATGGAAAGTTAGTTTCTACAACCGAAGACAAGGTCAGATACGGGGCCAATAGAACAGAAGAATTTGTTATAAATCTCCCTAAAAAGTTACTAAAGGGAGGCGAAAGTATGAAAGAAAAAATAGAAGATAGTAGGGAACTTAGGGGTAGAATCCTAAGAGATAAGGAACTGCTAAGACATCTTAGCGAGAAGATTGCAGAGATACTTAATGGAAAGGTGGAGATTGGAGAAGATGAGGCATACACGTTTGTGCCATTCGTCTATGAAAAACCCGTATTTGCGCCAGAGATATTCGCAGGGCCAGTCCGGCGGGTAAGGAAAACGGAGCCCCCACCGTGGTGGTGGGAAGGGCTACCGGCACCTGAAATTCTACAGCACTTGGAAAAACACAGGGTCACGGAAAAACCAACTCCAGAGCTTGCTATGTCACTCGGAGAGCAGATAATCAGAAATAAAAAGCTTCTCGGGGAACTCAGTGAGGGTGTATCAAGTGTTCTAAAAGAGCATGGTGTTGCTATTAGCGAGGATGTCACGTATGTATTTTCGCCGATAGTCTACAAAAAGCCAACCTTTGCACACGAGATGTTTATGGATGTAAAGCCATCAATGTTTGCGTCCATGGTAGCTGCAGACCCAACTCCACAGCCCGCAATAGCATCAGCTACTGCACTCCGAGCTTCAGAATCAGCTTCAATGCGTATCGTCACTCCCATAGATGGGATACCCGCACCGGAACTTCTGTATGCTTTGGATAAGCTCAGATTTTAGTAAATGGATAAATAGGAGTAAATAATATGGAAGAGAAGATAGAGCGAAGTGAAGAGCTTCGGGATAGAATCATCAAGGATGAAAAACTGCTGAGAGACCTCAGTGAAACAATATCGGGGATACTGAAAGGAAATGTAAAACTTGAAGAAGATGAGACCTATGCATTTGTCCCGCTCGTATACAAAAAACCAATCTTTGCGCCAGAGATATTTACAAGTGTGGTCTCGATAGAGAAGATACCTTTTGGTGGGGCGGGACCATTGGACCCTTTGTTTGCAGTCGTGTTGGAAAAATACAGAGTGAGGGATGACGAGCCTCTACCTGTCGGAAAGTCACTCAGAGAACAGATACTCAGTAACAAGGCACTGCTAAATGAGCTCAGTGCGGGCATATCAAAAGTTCTCATGAAACATGGTGTAGCATTTGAAAACGATGAAACATACGCATTCATGCCGGTCGTGTTCAAAAAACCAGTCTTCACATCAGAACCCGTTCCATGGATAACCTCAGGAATCCGTGCATTCTCAGATGCATCTCCTGTTATGCTCGGTCCACAACCAGAACCTCCGGACAGCCCTACACGTATAGCGCGATTTTCGACGATTGCACTGATTGAAAAGTATGGGATATTACCCCAACCTTTTCCCGGTCCTCTGGATCCATGGCTATTGAACGTGTTAGAGAAATCCCGAATACAAAAGTAATGATGAGATAAAGCAATCTCATCCCTTTTTTCATTTTTTTATCTACGTGAAAATGAGTTCGGAAAAGCCGAAGGTATCGGAACAGCTATTTGTTGAGGCGCGGGATTTAAAGGATGAAAAGGTTTATTTCATTCTTGACCCAAATAAACCCTCTTGGGCTTTTATTAATAAAGATAGTCTGGAAATATTGAACTTGTGCAACGGTAAAAACGCAATTCATGATATTTCAGGAATAATTGCAGATAAATATGCGATAGACCAGAAAGAAGCGTTAAACGGCGTTGAATCCTTTTTAAATAGCATGATTAATATTCAAGTGATACACTACAACGAGACGGAGGAAGTAGATGCCCACGAGACAACAGCTTCTGTCAATTCGTTCAGAAGTCTGGCAATGGAAATAACAAAAAAATGCAATTTGAGATGTGTTCATTGCTATCTACCCGCTGGAGAGAGAGCGGAAGAAGAACTGACTACCGAAGAGATAAAAGAACTGATAAAATCAGCCAAAGAACTCGGCGCGAGGTCAGTAAGCATCGGTGGCGGCGAGCCTCTGATGAGACCTGATTATATTGAGATAATAGAATATGCACTTTCTTTGGATTTGTTAGTTGCATTAGGTACCAATGGGACGCTAATAGATGAAAAAATTGCGGAAACATTATCAAAATTACCAATTAAAATTCAAATAAGCCTTGATGGCGTCAGAAAAGAGACACATGACCGTATTAGAGGAAACGGTAGTTTCGATTCGGCGGTCAGAGGGCTGGATAACCTTATCGAAAAAGGTATGGGAAAAGACATCGTTATTGCTTTTACTCCGATGAGTTTAAATGCTGATGACATTCCGGAACTAATTGATTTCGCACTTGAAAAGGGGATACAAGTGATTCAGTTTCCTCCTCTTTCATCGTCTGGGCGAGCAAAAGCGAGATGGGACGAATTGAGGCTTTCTGATGATAAAAGACTATGGTTCTGGGATTTTATTTCGAAGAGATCAAAAGAACTGAAAGGGAAATTAGATTTACTCGCAGAATGTTTCTCGCTGGATATAAACAACCCAGGAAATCCTTACAGATGCTCAATAGGTAGTCAGTTGCGGATTGCCCCGGATGGAGATGTCTATCCCTGCCAGTGTTTTCATTTTGGTTCTGAATATTGTATTGGAAACGTAAAAAAACAACGTTTGGAAGAGATTGTGAATAGTAAAAAGCTGAGGGAGATAATAAAAACTTGTTCCGCAAGACCTTCAAAGATAGATCAGTGCAGAGAATGCAACTGGAGGAATTTCTGCGGTGCCGGGTGTATGGGAAATGCCTTTGAAGTCAATGGAACAATTTGGAGCCCTGATTCTTGCAATGTTAGAAAGCAGTGGATTGAAAAATTATTTCACGCAAAATTTAATGAGATTTATCGCTTGGAAGATAAAGCCATAAGCGCAGGTGATGCATTAAAAAAGTATGAAAATGGCTAAAAAACTCGATAGCGGAATAGCATTGGTGTTTGTTGTGCTGATAATGGGATTGCTTGATGGCAGTCTAAGCGCGGCAGCAAATGACGAGGCGGTGATAGTAAACGAAGAGGATCGCTCTAACATCAATTTCCCCTCGGATTATTATCCAAGTGACACGACCCCACCAACCATAGCAATAACTTGTTCTCCAGAAAATCCCACCGCTGATCAGCAGATTACTTTTAGCGCAACAGCATCGGATAGAAGTGGAATTAACAGAATCGAGATATTGGTGAATGCAAGAAAGGTAGAAGAATGCTTTGACTCAGGTTCATGTATCTATATTGGTGGACCTTATCCCGACTATGCAGGAACATCTGTGAGTTATGGTGCTAATGCCTACGATAAGGCAGATAACAGAGCGTGGACTGGCTACAAGAGTGTGCACATATCCGAGCCAAGGGATATAATCCCTCCTACCGTAATAGACAATACACCAGTCGGTACAGATGTCCCGGTTACAACGGAAATAACCATTACATTTAGTGAGTCTATGAACAAGGAATCGGCAGAAGACGCATTCTCCATTTATCCTGAAGTCACTGGCAGATTTGATTGGAATGAGAACATGATGATCTTCAAGCCACATTCTGATCTTGATCACGAAACAGAATACATTGTAAATCTCAAAGGTTCTGATCTTAATCAATTCACAGGACAGCTTACACATCTCGAAGGAGGGAACTGGGGTGCAATGGATTTAGCAGAAAACATCATGGTAAGATCATACAACTGGGAATTTAAAACCAACTCTCCTGAACGCATACCACCGACCGCTATAATATCTGCACCCTCAACGGAAATAAATGTGGGTGAAGGTATGATTTTCAGTGCGGAAGCGTCCAGCGACCGGGATGGTAAAATCATTTCTTACGATTGGGACTTTGGTGATAGTAATACCGGTGCAGGAATAAGCGTAGAACACACATATCCTCACAGCGGGCATTATACAGTCACACTCACGGTAACGGATAACGATAAGTTATCTGACACCGACACAGTGGATATAAGCGTTACTACACCAGCTCTTTCTGTTTCAATCTCTACAAATCCTATGCCCTCTGGTGAATCAGACGAGATAATAGTTCAAGTCTTCTCAGATGGCAATCCCGCAGCTGGTGCTAATGTGTATCTCTCATCCACACTCGGCAGTCTCTACCCAACTGAAGGGGGGACCGATGAAGATGGTGTGTTTGTTTCGACTTATACAGCACCACTCGTGTCTACCACTCAACGGTATACTATTTCTGCTATGGCGGAAAAAGAGGGATACGAAGAAGGAATAAATACCGTTTCGGATTCGATTTTTATTGAAACAATACCAGCTCTTTCTGTTTCAATCTCTACAAATCCTATGCCCTCTGGTGAATCAGACGAGATAATAGTTCAGGTCTTCTCAGATGGCAATCCAGTAGCTGGTGCTAATGTGTATCTCTCATCCACACTCGGCAGTCTCTACCCAACTGAAGGGGGGACTGATGAAAGTGGTGAATTTGTTTCGACTTATACAGCACCACTCGTGTCTACCACTCAACGGTATACTATTTCTGCCACGGTGGAAAAAGAGGGATACATAGAGGGAAAAGATTCTGTCCCGAATTCGATTTTTGTAGAGCAGCCGCCAATTACTACGCCAGCACCTGTGGTTACACCAATTCCAACGCCTGAAGAAACTCCCACACCTGCGCCAACACCACCTCCTTCACAGCCAATCGTTCCGATAGCGATAGCTGCGATAGCAGCAGTTACGGTTTTAATATATATGTTCAAAGTGAAGAAGCCGCCAGAGCCTCAACCAGGGAAAGAGAAGAAGAAGTCTGAACCAGATGAAGAAGAAAAGCGGCAATATGGTTCAGTATCCGCAAGTTCTGATCCTGATGGTGCTGTGGTTTTATTAGATGGAGCATATCATGGTATATCGGCAATGAGAATGGATAACATCCCAATAGGCCCTCACGTTGTTGTATTTGCAAAGTTCGGCTATTTCAAATGCGAAAAAAAGGCAATAGTTAACGCAAATCAAACAACCCATGTTCATTGCGATTTAACGGAAATACCGGAGATAAAACTGAAACTCTCAGCAGAACCTACCGAAATCCCTGCCGATGGGAAATCGAAATCCATGATAACGATAAGGATAGAAGACAAGAATGAAATACCGATTCCTGTTCCAGAAGATATAATGGTAGAATTAGTAACAAATATTGGAAAGATAGAGAGTCCGGTCAGAATACCTGCTGGCAGAGCTTCAGTTACTGCGACTTTGACATCCTTCGCAGTCCAAGGAACTGCCACGGTAGAAGCAACGGCCGAATTCTTGAAAGGCAGCACAACCGTTGAATTTTCTCAATCTACATAGATTATATGTAGTTGTATAAAAATTACCCACTTCTTTTTTATACACTTAATCCAAAGGAATATTACAAGGGTGTTTTTAATGACTTTTGATATGATTAACATGTTACCTGAAAGCATTCGGGTGATGTTAGTAGCGATGCTGCCATTTGCAGAACTTCGGCTTTCCATACCCATTGCGTTAGCGAACGAGATAACACCCCTGCAAGCTTTTGTTCTGTCCGTGATGGGGAACATGCTACCAGTGGTGCCTTTACTTCTTTTTCTCGACCCGGTTTCAAACTGGTTGAGAAGATACACTATCTTCGAGAGGTTCTTTAACTGGCTATTCTCAAGAACAAGGAGATATAATTATAACAACAGAATGGAGAAATACGGCTCTTTAGCGCTGATACCTTTTGTTGCAATACCTCTACCATGGACAGGTGCGTGGACAGCGTGTGCAATTGCTTTTGTATTTGGCATTCGGCATAGATATGCGTTTTCAGCTATTTTCGCGGGTGTAACAATAGCGGGGATAATAGTAACGCTGTCGTGCATGGGTGTTTTGGTGATGATAGGTGTGTAAATAAATTATAGACGCAGATTAACACAGATTAACGCAGATGAAGAGATCAACTTTGATGGATAAGGACCGCGAAAAGGAGAGTTTCGGATATATATGAACGAATGAGTCACAATTCCATCTTCTTACGCACATTCCTGAACAACCCTCCATGTCCGGAGATAATAAAATCAGCAACCGCGGAGATTTTTTTGATGCTTTCTCTTGCTTTCTCAGCGGAGAAAAAATCAGAATTATAATCCCAGACTTTATTTTGGATGAAATATGCGTAGGATACAATCGCATCGCCTGCCACAACAATGCGAGGACTGCCTATTCCGCTGATTCTCCCACGCAGTTCAAAAGATCCCTTGTAAACCAATCTTTCTGCTTGGAGAACTACGGAAGCATGGTGTTCTGTATGCCCTGGTGTCGCCAGGACATTCACACCTTCCGCTATCGATTCATCATCGCTCACACCCGTGAAATCCAATCCGAAATTACCCATTGCCTCAACCAATATCTTTTGGTTTCGCTCTTTATTCCATTCGCTTATGTCCGTTTCATATTCAAATCCCGTATCAACTATTATCTTCCTGTCTTCCGTTTCGATGTACGTGATTGTTTACCCTCCACCCATCCCACAAAAATACTCCATTGCAACCAGATTGGAGTCTGGTCTCTCAAAAGCCTCAATCGTCAGAGTTCCTACTTTTATCTGCTTTACATCTTTCACGCACATCCTTCTTCCTTCTCCTCATTCTTTAGAGGCTTAGTTTATTCGAAACTTAGTTAAACACAAAATAAGCCCGGATTGAAACCTAACTAAACCGCCAACCCGCTCACTTCCTCGCCACATACCGCCCTCGTTGTTCTATCTCCTTTACCCTTCTCAACACTTGTGAGGCACCCGAAAATGTTTCCTTGTAGCCCTCTATAAATGACTCTTTTAACTGTTCATACGATTCGTGCGTGCCGCAAAGGCTTTGGAAAAATACATGTACATCCACGCCCCGTGCTTCCGTGCTCGACTCGATAAAGGATAAACCGAAATCTATAAAGTAGATGTGGTTATGGTTGTCTTGGTTCACAATAATATTAGAAGTGGTCAAATCGCTATGAATTATGCCGTTTTTGTGCAGTATACCCACGAACTCGCCTATTCTTTTGCTTATCGATTCGTCAATCACCTCTCTCGCCAAATCGCCTTCTATTTTCTCCATCACGAGTTCGTAATCGTTAATATCAAAAATAATAGGCGTGGGCACGCCTTTTCTTCTCGCTTCGGATATCAGTTTCGCTTCGCTTTTTGTCCGCTCTCTCCTTATCCGCTCGTCTATCTCTTTTACGCGGTATCGCTTCTGTATCCGCCTCTTATACACGAGGTCGCCCTTTATTTCTACTATCGCTTCAGCGCACTGTATTTTCATAAAACAAACGGTTTTTTCCTTTTTCGTAAACGCTTTTTCTAAAAGTGTCAAAAATAGAAAAGCTTTTATATCCAAATAAAGAATATTTAAAAGAGAAAAAATGGCGAAAAAAGTGGTGATAATTGGTGGTGGTGATGCGGGGACATATACGCTGGAAGCTATATTTAAAAAGGGAGCAGAGGTTCTCAAGCAGTTTGACATAACGCTTGTGAAGAAGGAAAAGGGTGGTTCAGCATCTATTTGTGCAGTCCCCTTTGCATTGCAAGGAGTTTTTAGCATGAAGGAAGTTGCAGAGATAGACCCACCAAACACTTTTATTGGCCATGGCATAGATTACCGAACAGAAACAGAAGCTACAAGTATTGACTTAGAAAATAGCATCGTGAGTCTCGGCACGGAAGAGGAAATAAAATACGAATATTTAGTGATAGCGACGGGGAGAAAGCCACATATCCCCACAGTAGAAGGAACAGACCTAAAAGGTGTTTATACAATGAGCACCGTAGAAGACGGTGAGAAAATAGAAGATGCAATGAATGCTCCGGAAGCGAAGAACACGGTGGTTATCGGAGGTGGTCCGATTGGGCTGCAAGTGGCTCTTGCTTTTTTGAAAAAAGGATTGAAAACAACAGCAGTGGTTGGGCATCCAACGCCGCTATCCAGTATGTTAGACCCTGATATGGGCTCAATAGTTCGTGAAAAGATGGAGGGAGAGGGGGTCGAGTTCATCTTTGGTAAGCCCGTGGATTCTATAAAAGGCGACGGTGCAAAGGTGAAATCTGTTGTGGTAGGTGGAGAGGATATTCCTGCAGATATCGTCGTGATCTCAAGAGGGATGCTTCCAAATGCTGATTTGGCGGAAAAAGCGGGTATAGAAATAGGAGAGACGGGTGGAATAGTGACAGACCCGTTTTTACATGTCAAGAAAGGCGGAGAATACATAAACAATGTATATGCGCTTGGAGACTGTGTAGAAGTTGTAGGTGCTATTACACTTCGTCCAAGACTGAGTCAACTCGCTTCTACCGCGTTAGTGCAGGCTAAAGTTGTTGCAAATAATATAACAGGCATTAGTTACTCGCTTGAGCCCTCTTTGAGCCCAGCCATAGCAACTATTTCAGATCTCCAAGTGGGTTCAGTAGGAATTACATCGGCGATTGCAGAGAGATACGGGATGAAAGTAATAAGCGGTAAAAAGGAAAAGCCCACAAAAGCGAGATTCTATCCCGGAAGGAAGTCAATGGCAGTGAAATTGCTTTTTGATGCTTATACTGAGAAGTTGATAGGTGCGCAACTGATTTCTGAAGACATGGTTGCAGATAGGATAGACGGGCTCTATAATGCTATAAGGAGTGGGATGACCGCAAAGGAATTGAGTAGAATGGAGAAGAGCTTTGACCCCTGCGTTTCATTGCATCGCGATGTTATGGTTGATGCTGCAGAAAGCGCAGTGGCGCAGTTTGGAAAGGCGGAGGTGTAGAAAAAATATCGAGGAATCAGGTTGGGGTGGTTGATAAGACAAATCTTTAGAAAAGGTTTGATCCAAATCACCTGGGTTTCTTTGATCAAACTTCCTTTTTAAAGAAAGTTTGATTGTACAGCTCTCTCCTCCTCGCCTCCAGCATCTCCACTTCACGCCCGAGATATTCCGCCGCCGACGTCACCTTCACTTCCTTTTCCGCTGCGTATTCATACACCTCTGCTATCCGCTCCTTATACTTCAAGTCGCGCATGAAATGATGCTCTACCAGGATGGTTTTTACCGCGGTCTCTTTTATTATCTTCTTCATATTCGCTATGGACAGCTCCAAACTCTTCCTCGAATACCTGAAGCCAAGCATATATGTCATTGGTCCGTCTAATATAACGAAGTCAGGATTTTCTTGAACGATGAGTTCCACCTGCGCATCCACGGAAGGACCCTCAACGTCACTTGTAAAAACCATTTTCTCACCACCGCGTGAAATGCTCACTTCCACCACATACCCCAGCCGGGGATTTGTGCCATGATAAACGGGAGATGAGAATTTTATACCCGTAGAACCATGCTTAAATTCCTTCCCATCTGCGGTATCTATGGATTTCGGTATCGCTTTTAACTTATCCATGAAATAAGAAGCTCGTTTCTCCTGGCTTTTGTTTATCTTCTCCTTCGGATGTTTCAAGTAAACAATCTTGTCCTTGTATATATCAGGCTCATCGGGGTTGTGATGGTCGTAGTGGTAATGCGTAACCACAAGGACGTCACTTCGAGCGGTATGCTCTTTTATGTCTGCCCATGTCTCGTTCATCCTATGCTCTTCTATTGGATGCGGTGGTAACTTATATCTAACCGGTGCTAACGAAACGCCGGGGTCTATTAACACCGCCACGTCATCGGTCTCCACGAACGTCGCCATAGACCGCACACCAAAACTATCAAACGCCAGCGGTTTTACCTTTAGCATTGTGTATAAAGTACAGCCTCTTTCTATTTAAGACACTGATTAACACAGATTTAAAGTAGTTTAAATTTTGACAAGTTGTTAATTGAATTTAATCAGGACAGTAGCGTCTGTGTAAATCTGTGAAATCTGTGTCTATGATAATTATCAAAATGGGTAAACTATATACTAGGAGTTCCCCTATTCTTCATTCTCTCCTCCTCCGTGTCTCTGCGTCTCTGTGGTTTCATTTTTCTTGTTTCGCACTGTTCCTCACAACACCTTCCTCATTACCATTGCCCCTTCTCCATCTTTGTAATAAAGAGGAATAAAACCAATTTCAAAAAAGCCCATACTTCTATACAATCTCTGTGCTATCTGATTGCTTACCCGCACCTCCAACACCACATACCCTATCTTTCTCTTCCTCAACATACTAAAAGCGGCATTCAATAACGCCCGCCCCACGCCTCTTCCTCGGTATCGCGAATCAACTGCAAGTGCAAATATCCGCCCTTCGCCTTCTGGCGTTAATACTACCACTTCGAAAGCTATTAGCTCCCCTCCTTTCTCCGCAACCAAGAAACCTTCGGGCCATTCCTCGTATAAGTCCAGATACATGCCCCCATCGCCGTCCAGAGACGTTTGTTCCTCTATCTCTGCCACTCTCCTGATGTCGGGCATTTCAAAATCCCTTATTGTTATCATGAACCCCTTTGTCGTGCGGACGCTGATCATCATGGCGTTCACTCTTCCTGTTCCTTTTCGACCGTATATTCAATCAGAAGTGCCGCCACCTTCTGCATCATTTCCTCGCTCAACTCAAGCACCCCTTCGCTTCCTCCGCTCTTCCGTGCACGTTCACGCCATTTATCTATTACCTCTTCTTCTCTTTGCCTGTCCACAACGGGCTTATTCATCTGCATTTTTGCTTTCTTCGCCTGCTTTGCATATTGCATTCTGCGGATAAGTAAATCAGCAATTGTATCATCTACTTCATCTATCCTTTTCCGTATCGCATCCAGATTCTTCTCTTCTGCTGTCATTTTACTATCTATATGGCACTGTCGAATTTTCTAGTGAAATTGCCAAACCCTTAAATTTCACCGCAGAGCACGCAAAGGCACCAGAAAACCTGAGCAATGATTGGAACAGTTTTAAAACTCTGCGTACTCTGCGCCCTCCGCGGTGATAAATCACTGTATTTTTAGATAGTGCCATCTATATTTATAAAGGAAAGGAGTAAAATAACAAAAAAGTAACAAATTCGAGATGCCCATGCAAGGAAGAGATAACGAAAGCGAAGCTGAATCTGAACCCGACCCGCCGAATAGCTCTGATAACCCGAGCTTGGGACGGATAAACAGTATAGGTATGACCACGGGTAAATACAAAGACAAAGGCAGCTTTTGGCGGAATAAAGGGGGTAGAGGAACGTATGAGGATGAGTACGAGACTGAGTATGAGGGTGCGAAAACGGCAAAAGAAAGTCACATCTGGGAGCGCAGGCATAGGCTCGTACCTTATTGTTTCGCTCGTCCAAACGACCCCTGCTATTGGTTTTAACATCAAAAAAAAAATCCCGAATCTTAAGCATTTTTTTCACGACTTCTCCGACTTGTTCCGACAAGCGCCCTTTTCGCTCCTGTTTTGTTCTTTCACCGGTCTTCTGGCGGGAGTTGGGCTGTGTTTGATGACCGATATGCTGCAACTACTACCCGGTCTTATGATACTTATTCCGCCGGCAATTGCCATGCGTGGTAACGTTTACAGTGCGCTTGTCTCTCGATTAGGAACGTCCATGCATCTCGGTCTTTTCTCTCCTACGCTAAAAAAGGGGAATGTGTTGTACCAGAACGTCTATGCGTCTTTGCTGCTGACGATGATTCTTTCCGTTATTCTCGGCTTATTAGCGAAATTAATGGCAAATGCGTTTGGAATATCGAGTATTTCTGTTTATGGTTTCGTTCTCATTTCGGTAATTGGAGGTTTAATATCGGGAATCACTCTGCTCGGTATTGCGATCGTCGTGTCTATTATAGGATATCGCAGAAACTGGAATCTGGATAACATCTCATCGCCCATAATAACCTCTGCTGGCGACATGATAACCATACCATCCCTGTTTCTGGCTGCTGTTCTGTTGCAAAAATCGCCTGATGTATTTGTAACGATACTTTCAACGTTATTCGTTTTTGTAGCGGTTTTATGCCTCGTAAAAGGTATGAAATCCGACGACAGCGCCATAAGACGTATTCTCATAGAAAGCATCCCGATGCTTTTCCTCTGCGGTATTCTCTGCACGTTTGCCGGGATAACATTAGATATAAAGTTAAAGAGTTTAATTGCAATTCCTGCTATTTTAGTTGCCATTCCGCCCTTTCTGGGCGAAAGCAATGCGTTAGGCGGTATATTAAGCGCCCGTCTTTCTTCCATGCTGCATATCGGCACAATAAATCCACAATGTGTTCCTGATAAGCTTGTAGCCTCTAATTTCGCCGTGATATATCTCTTTTCCATCTTCGTATTTTTACTTGTCGGTGTATTATCCTACTTCGTAAGTGTTCTTATTGGTATATCCGATATCCAATCCTGCCCGAGCATATTTGAAATGCTGTCTATCTCGCTTTTAGGCGGTCTTCTATGCACAACTTTTCTTAATTTCGCTTCTTATTATATCGCAATTATATCTTTTAGATTTGGACTGGACCCGGATAACGATACCATACCGCTAATAACCAGCTTAACAGATGTGGTAGGTGTATTATGCCTTCTGTTTGCAATGTTTTTAATTCTCTGAACACACTTTTTCTTTTTAGAAAAAAGAAAACCTGTGCTAAAAGAAAAAAAGACCTGTTTCTTTTTAAGAAAGGTTGTTAGTCAATGTCTTTATCGAAGGTAAAAAAGTTGTTGGTAAAGCTTTTCTTTGATCAAACTTTCTTTTAAAAAGAAAGTTTGTTATGCAACTCCCTACGAAATATAGCTCCGGATGCAAGAGCATAGACGAGCTGTTAGGTGGTGGCTTTGAGTCCGGCACCGTTACCCAGTTATACGGCGAGGCAGGTAGCGGAAAAACCAACATTTGTCTCCAGATGGCGGTAGAATGCTCGAGAAAGGGGAAAACGGTAATTTTTATAGACAGTGAAGGCTTTTCTCCTGAACGATTCTTACAAATAGCTAATGCTAAGCCTAACCCTTTACCGGACTTGCGGGGTCGTGAAACGGAGTCCCACAGTGCAAACACAAATGAAACTTCAGAAACTGTAGAATGCATAGCGCAGAGGATTTCAATCTACGAGCCACATAGTTTCGAGCAACAAACGTCCTGCATAGACGAGATTGAGGAGCTAATAAAGGAAAAGGAAGGCAAGCACGAAGTTGCACTTGTAATCCTCGATTCCGCCACTCTGTTCTACCGATTGGAACTGGACGAGGAAAGGAGCATATATCTGAGAAGAGTATTGGCGAACCAAATAATGCACCTTTTGGAACTCGCTCGTAGGTATGACCTTGCAGTTATAATAACAAATCAGGTGTATATGGACATTGAGGCTGGGAATTTACGCCCTTCTGGTGGATATGCCCTCGAGCATCTCTCTAAGGTAATCGTGCAGCTTGAGAAAGCAGCGGAGGGGCGTGGTAAAAGAAGAGCCATCTTAAAGAAGCACCGGTCTATGCCTGAAGATACGACATGCGAGTTTTTTATCACGGGTGAAGGGGTGGAATAACTTTCTGTATCCACCAAAAATTCGGTTGAATCGCCAGCTCTGTCCGTTTTTTACCTCTCACAATAACCATTTTCTGTGTACCGTCAAAACTTATCCAGTTACATGAACCGTGAAGCGTTATAACACGACTTTCGGAGATTTAGATTTATGAACCAACCTAAATGAAACAAAAAAAAATCATACATCAAACTGTATAGACCGCCCATCAGGATCACAGATATTCATCGCTGAAAGTCATGTTTTATCAAAAGTTGCGAGAAAGCATCTTAACTCGCTGCCAAAGGAAGCGAGATTGAGAATCGGAGATTATCGTGCCGTTTATTTTGAAAATGCCGATAACATTAAGATAATCCAGATTTTACATCGTGGAAAGGGATATAAGAGGATATAATATCTAATGGGGATGCTCAGGAATTTTTTCTGTATGGGCGAGGTTGGGACTTTTATAAGATTATTTTACTTTTAAGGAGGCTAAAGTTTAATATGATGAGATATATAATAGGTCAGAGATGTATAATATGAAAATAGTCTATGGACCGGTTCCATCACGGCGTCTTGGACGCTCTTTAGGCGTTAGTCCAATCCCATTCAAAACCTGTAACTATTCCTGTGTGTACTGCCAGCTTGGCAGGACAACGCACATGACCTCTCAGCGTAAAGACTTCTTCCCACCAGAAGAGTTGTTGAACGAAATCAAAGGGGCAATAGAAGTAGAAAGCAGCCGTGGTGAAATAGATTTTGTGACCTTCGTAGGCGAAGGGGAACCGACGTTATGTAAAAGCCTTGGCTGGTTAATCCGCAAGACCAAAGAAATAGCAGATATACCCATAGCCGTTGATACAAACGGTTCGCTGCTTTACAGAGAAGACGTAAGAAACGACATTTCACAAGCAGATGTTGTTATGCCATCGCTTGATGCAGGCACTGCTGAAACATTCAGAAAGATAAACCGACCACATCGAGGGATTGATTTTGAAGCGGTTGTCGAAGGTATGGAAAAGTTCAGGCAAGAATATGATGGAGAGATATGGGTAGAAGTCATGCTGGTAAAGGGGCTCAATGACTCAGAAGATGAATTAGAAGCGATAAAAAGCAGGCTTAGCCCCTTAGAGCCCAATCGAACGTATA
>QBUL01000170.1 GCA_013180605.1 Candidatus Methanophagaceae archaeon GoMg1
TATACGTTCGGTTGGGCTCTAAGGGGCTAAGCCTGCTTTTTATCGCTTCTAATTCCTCTTCTGAGTCATTGAGCCCTTTTACCAGCATGACTTCTACCCATATCTCACCATCATATTCTTGCCTGAACTTTTCCATACCTTCGACAACCGCTTCAAAAACAATCTCACGATGCGGTCTGTTTATCTTTCTGAATGTTTCGGCAGTGCCTGCGTCAAGCGATGGCATAACAACGTCTGCTTGTGAAACGTCGTTTCTTACATCTTCTCGGTAAAGAAGCGAACCGTTTGTATCAACGGCTATGGGTATATCTGCTATTTCTTTGGTCTTCCGAATTAGCCAACCAAGGCTTTTACATAAAGTTGGTTCGCCTTCGCCTACGAAGGTTACAAAATCTATTTCGCTATGGCTGCTTTCTACTTCTATTGCCCTTTTGATTTCGTTCAACAACTCTTCCGGGGGGGAAGAAGTCTTTACGCTGATTTGTCATGTGCGTTGTCCTGCCAAGCTGGCAGTACACACAGGAATAGTTACAGGTTTTGAATGGGATTGGACTAACGCCTAAAGAGCGTCCGAGACGCCGTGATGGAACCGGTCCATAAACTATTTTCATTTTATACCCTCCCACACATTCTTTATCGCATCAGATACCCTGCCCTCCAAGAATTCAATCACAGGCTTGCCCGCAACCATTGCCTCGGTAACCACGGAGTCGTAGGGAATGTTTCCAACGACCTCTATTCCACGCTGCCGGCAAAACTCGGTAATCCTCCTGCTGTTCTCCTCGTTAATGTCGTATTTGTTGATGCAGACGACTGAACCAATCCCAAAATGAGAGGTTACATCCAGGATTCGTTCGAGGTCATGCAGTCCGGACATTGTGGGCTCGGTAACGACAAGTGCGAGGTCCACGCCAGTCAAGGACGCAATTACTGGACAGCCGATGCCTGGCGCTCCGTCAATCAGAATGAGTTCACGTTGTTCTTTTTCTGCAACCTGCTGTGCGCGGTCTCTAACCTCTGTGACCAGTTTTCCAGACGTTTCTTCTGCGATATTTAGCTGCGCATGCGCCATTGTGCCATATTCAGTTTTTGATATGAATGTATAACCCGAAACACGTTCTTTCAGCACAATTGCCTCCTGCGGACACGAAAACACACAAGCGCCGCAGCCCTCACAACGTGCGGGATTGACTGCATAACCTGATTCGTCGGTCAAAGCTATCGCATTGAATCTACATGTTTCTTCACATATTCCGCACTCGGTACACAGCGTTTTATCCATAACGGCAACTTTCAGTCCTTTAAACTCCTCCTTCTTTATGATTTCCGGGTGCAACAGCAGATGGAGGTCTGGTGCGTCCACATCGCAGTCCGCAATGACTTTGTTCTCCGCGAGGGCAGCGAATGAGGCTACAAGTGTCGTTTTCCCCGTGCCTCCTTTTCCACTTATAACGGTTATTTGTTTCAACACTTTTCCTTTTTCATTTCATCACGCATTTTTTCGGCTGGGCAGCTATTACTGCATCCATATTCCATTTTTAACGTTTATTTACACACTTATAACTCTTTGATACTTCTTTCCATCTCCTCAAGTTGCGTCCCTATGCCCTTTAGCTGCACTTTTATCTCGTCCAAATCCTCTCCCCTCTCCACTTCTCGCTGTAAAATTGGGAACGAATATGGAACTATTCTAATCGCTCCTCGCGGGCAAGTCCTCACGCAGATAGCGCAGCAGACGCACCTGTTGAAATCTACTACTGCTTTTTTATCAATAATCATAATTGCACCTGTCCTGCAAACTTCGGTGCATTTCCCACACCCTATACATAGGTCTTCATCAACAAATGCCTTCCATAAAGTTAATGGTGATGGTTGCTGCATAACAGTCTAAAAAATAAAAAAAGAGAAAGAAAGAGTGGATTTATCTTCTCTCTTTTCCCTACCCACTCTACTTGCAAAAGGCGCAACTGCCGCCGGAAGCACCGATATCCGCTGCCATACTGTTCTCCTCGTATAGCTTCGACCGGCACTCCTGACAAACCATAATGCGTCCAAGCTCTTTGTGGTCTGCTTCCATTCTACTCCCTTCTTTTCCACACAGTTCGCATATGCCCATTTTTTTAACCTCCAGTTTCTACTTGCTCAGTTCTTCCAATCTCTTCTTTATCTGCTCTAACTGGTCGCCAAGCATCTTCGCCTGCGATTCAAGCAAAGTAATCTCCTGCTCTTTCGGCATCGCTGGCATGCCCATTGGTGCCGGTGCAACAGGCGCGCCTGCTGGTGCTTGCTGCTGTATCCATGAAGCAAACTGCGGCATCTGTCCCGTTTGGGTGAGATACTGCGCACCTGGCGGCATTCCTGTTGGACTTCTTCCTACCCAGCCTGGGGAGTATCCAAATCTCATCCAGCCGGGCAAACCAGTTAGATAATACATGTTTCTCCATCTATTTCCTCCCATTTTTTTTCTTTTCACCTCCTAAACTTTTTACGGTCTTGTCATTTTAGACCTGCATTTCGGGCAAGTTTGCTGATAGCATGACACCCCTACTTGGTGTGGCATTGCATATCCACAATTTGGGCATCGGCAGTCCCCGCCGGGGCCCAATCCGCTGCCACCCATTCTCCCCCTTCCTCCGCCGCTCATTTTATCTTATCCACCTCCCGTAAGAATACGGATAAGGGTAGCCATAAGATGGCACTTGGTATGTCCATGGAGCTGGAGCTATTGCCCCATACCCATACATTCCTGTCCACCGCCATCTGGGGAGCCACGGAAAGTTCCTGCAGAATGGATATGGGTTGCCCATTCCCATGCCTCTTCCGGGTCCGAAGCCAGACCAAAAACCTCTTCCAAATCCTATTCTTCTTCCTCTTGGCATTTTTTCACCTCCTTTTAAGTTCTTCTATTCTTCTCTTCACTTCTTCCAAATCTTTCTCCAATCTACTTGCCATGCTCGATAACTGCTCGATTTCTTCTTCTCTTGTTTTTGGTGCTATTGGTGCCTGCGGCGCTTGTGGTTGCATTTGCGAAGGCATTGGTTGCTGCATACCAAGTCCCATACCCATACCACGTCCTCTACCGCCGCCTCGTCCTCCGCCCATGCCCATTCCGCCGCCTGCGCCTACGCCAGCACCCATTCCCGCGTGAGTGGCGACTGTCGAAATTCCCGCCTCACTCAGTCTACCAGTTTTATACATCTCAACTGCTTCTTTCACCGTGCCATACGCGCCCGTTGCAATTTTCACACCGGCTGTGGAAAGCACCTGAAAAGCATTTGGACCTATATTCCCGGATATCACCACGTTCCCTCCTCTATTCAGTACTGTTTGTGCTGCCTGAATCCCTGCTCCACCCGGCGCGGCAATGGCTTCGTTTAGCATCGCTTCGAACGCCATCGTATCGGAGTCAACGAACACGAAGTACTGGGACCTTCCAAACCTCAGGTCTACCTGCGCATTCAAGTCTCCTGCCGTTGCGGTTACACATATCTTCATCTTTTCTTTCACCTTTCCCTTTTTGTTTTTTTTCCTTCACTAACTATATGAATATATATTCATAACTATGTAAATATTTATTTGCCATTGGGATTTAACCGGCAATCCGTGCATGATGCAGATATTTTCGGAATCGCAGACAGAGCGGTGTACAACTCGATAAACGTGTCGTGTTCACCGGAGGAGTTGGAAGCAATCGAAAATTCCAAGTTGGAAGCAGCAATTATCCTGGCGTTCAATCCAAAAGATTCGACAGTAGCGGGAAAGATAGACCTGTTAGAGACAGGAGCAGGCACTTTCGATAAAGGACTGGTGCAGCTTGCCCGGGACATGGGCGTATATAAACAGATGTGCGACCCTGCTACGCTGCCAATAGGTGCCGGAGTAGGTTCAGCCGTTGCGTCTGGCTTTGTCGTCAAATCGAAGTTCGGTATTGCGGTGGGATTGGGCATCCACAATGCACCTTCCGCATGGACATGGCTAAAAACGTTCCGGAAGGAACATGCGACGAAAGGACCAGGCGGTTGGGAAGGACTCGGAGCGGACGTGTTCAGAATCTGCGATATAGCCTCGAATGTTATTCCGATTATCGCGGGTCAGGATTTCGTGCTTTACGGGCCGATTGAGAATGCTCCAATGACGTTCCCACTGGTGGGGATGGCGGATATGATTGTTTCAGAAGCTAACGCGGCAGAGCACGGCATTGAGGCACGGGAACCACACCCAATACTGAAAATGACTGCATAGGGGTGCTTTTTTTTATCCCCTTTTTATTTTTTATTGTGTATAAAGTATAACTCTCCTCTACTTAAGACACTGATTTACACTGATTTACGCGGACTTATTTAAGTTTAGCATTGTTGATTCTTATTATCTGTCTGTCTGTGTTAATCTGCGTTAATCTGTGTCTATAATTTATTTTTTCTTGTGTTTAGTTTTACTGTATGTACAAAATGGCATAGAAAAAAATCGGCAAGCTTTTTTATTTGTATATAGTATAGAACTTTATGGGATAGTATCAAATCCAGATGAGGTGGTAACACCATGAATGCAACTATGAATATGGAGCAACAAGAGATGGAAACGGGGCATGAAGCCGCAAGATGGCTGGAATGGGGGGCGATTTGATGTTAGCAGAACTGATTATACTTTTTGCGTTAATTGTAATGGTAATTGTGGTATACCAAAAAAAGATTTAAATAAATACGAATTCATTATAGTCACTATCAGGTGAGTAAAGTTGTTAAACAGATTAGACTCAAGATTATACGAAAACGGCAGCTTTGAAATAAAGGAGAAACCGTTTTATTTACCGCAGGGGAATGAGATTGCGCTATTCGAAGCTGCCTACGAGAATAAACTTCCTGTTATGCTGAAAGGACCTACGGGAAGCGGCAAAACGAGATTAATCGAGTATATGGCGTGGAAATTAGGGCGGCCGCTCTACACCGTTGCATGCCACGACGATTTAAGCGGGAATGACTTAACCGGGAGATATATCATAAAAGGGGACGACGTAGAGTGGATTGACGGTCCTCTGCTTATGGCGGTAAAAAACGGTGGGATAGTCTATTTAGACGAAGTCGTGGAAGCGAGAAAAGACACGACGGTCGTTATTCACCCATTAACCGATTATCGAAGGTATTTGCTGATTGAGAAGCTGGGTAAGATGTTCTATGCGCCAGACAACTTTATGCTCGTAATCAGTTACAACCCGGGTTACCAGAGCGTGTTAAAAGAATTAAAACAGAGCACGAAACAGCGTTTTGTGAGTATCTCGCTCGGATGGCCGGGTGAAGATTTAGAAACACAAATTGTGCAGCAAGAGACGGGTGTTGAACAGGATATTGCAAAAATGTTGGTAAAAGCAGCGAATAAAATAAGAAATCTCGTTCATCAAGGGCTCGAAGAAGGCGTTTCTACCAGAGAACTTGTCTATGCGGGCACATTGCTAAAAAGTGGCGTGCCGATGCGAGATGCGTTGTATTCAACGATGATTGAGCCTTTAACGCACGACAGTGACCTCAAAAGGAGTATAGAGGAAATACTTAAGAATTACTTTGAGGTCTGAAAATGGTAAGGGATTCCATCAAGAAGATTCATGGAACGAGAAAATTAAGGAAACTACTCAACGAGCATTACGAAGGTGAAGTTCTCGACAATTTAGTTGCCGACCTGTATCCTCTGCTCGACAGAGTCGGTTATGACAGCGTAGAGCAGATTATCAGAGTTTGCACCCAGCTCGCCAGGAATAGCAGTCGAACTGCGGTTACTTTACTTAAGGAGAGTCCGGCTCTTGTTGACCGATTGCTAAGGTATGGCGATAAAGATTTAGTGATGAACGTTTATGGTCTTAGTAGCCAGGTCAGCAAGTATAATGAGGGCACTGCGGTTAGGTTGCTTGCGGTAAGCCCAGAACTAACAGATAGAGTGGGCTATGAAGGTTTAGAGAAGATAGCCGGACTTTGTAGTCAGGTTGCCATGGAAGACAGTTTTGTCGCTACCAGGTTGCTGGGTCTAAGTCCAGAACTAATAGATAGGGTAGGCTATGACGGTTTAGAGAAGATAGCCGGACTTTGTAGTCAGGTCGCAACTGAGCGCAGATTTATTGCCGCCTTGCTTGAGATGACCCCGGGACTCATAGATAAAGTGGGTCTTGACGTTTTAGAGAAGGTAGCGGGACTCTGTGGTCAAGTCGCGGGGTATAGTAGTAGAACTGCTGTCAGATTGCTTGGACAGAGTTCGGAACTAATAGATAAAGTGGGGTATGACGTTTTAGAGGAGGTAGTCGGACTTTGTAGTCAGGTTGCTCGGAGAGATAGTTTTGTTGCTGCCCGGTTGCTTGAGATGAGTCCAGCACACATTGACCGAGTTAGTTATGATTGTTTAGGGAAGATGGCAGAACTTTGTTGTCAGGTCAACAAGGATGATAGCTTTATCGCGGCTCGGGTGCTTGATGAGGGTCCTGAGCTCATTGCGAGACTTTATGGGTATGGCGATACTGAATTAGTTACAACTGTTTATGGGCTTTGTAGTCAGGTTGCCCATGATTATAATTGGCGAACTGCTGTCAGGTTGCTTGGGAAGAGTCCTGACCTCATTGAGCGTTTGTTGAGATATGGGGATAAGGAGTTAGTGATGAATGTTTACGGGCTTAGCAGTGCGGTTGGCAGATATAGCTGGCGAACTGCTGTCGGTTTGCTTGAAGAGAGTCCTGACCTCATTGGTAGAGCGGGTTATGAAGGTTTGGAGAAAGTAGCATACAGGGCTTCAGAAATAGCAAAGGCGGAAGGAGAAGAAAAAGCAACCTCTTTTGTGAGGGGTGAGGCTTCGGAATATGCTGATTTTTTTGAGGCTATCACCGAAGGTCTTGAGCTGGAGAGAGTAAAGCCCGTATTGTTACATTATCTGAATGCATTGTTGGGTTACAGGATCGAGATTGTGGAAGCACGGGGAGCAGCCACAACCGACGGTGAGCGAATCTTTCTGCCAGGAAGAGTTAAAGAGTTCGAAGAAGAGGACAAGAATTTCGTGTTGTACAAAGTTATGGCGACACACGAAGAAGCGCATCTGGAATATGGTAGTTTTGATTTTGAGTTGGTGAGGGTTCGGGATGTGGTGGGCAGGATAAAGGGGAAATACGTAAGTGCTCAATAACGAGTGGAAAAATCCTAAATCCTAAGCACCAAAGCCTAAACAAATTCAAAATCATAATACCAAAACAGCCACACAACCCAACGTGCCATCATTTATAGCCTTCATCTAATTGCTGTTCTTTTGCTTGCAATTGTTTGACAAAGATTTAAGTGGATGATATTACCTCTTCAACAAAATTTAAAATTTCCTCTGCTACCGCAAGTGCAAATGCAGCATCTTCTTCAGTCAAATTCAAAGGAATTTCAGAGGGGTATCTATCAAAATAATATACGGTTAATCGGTCACAATCATCTTCAAACTTTTCAACCTGTGGATAGTACTGTTTACATTCTTCTATTATGTCAACTAATCTATGAATCTTAAGAGAAGGGGTTTTTTCCACATCTATATTTTCCAATTCTAAGAGTGCTTTTAGTGCTTTCTCTGCCGCCTGCTGACATAATACACAGGTATCAGAAACTATCTCACTCTCTTCCCAGCCAGCACTTGCAAAAGTAAGATGGTCTTTTGCCTTATTAAGCCAAATTTCCGCTGCTGCTTTATTCTTTCTCATATAAAACAATTCCTTTTGATGAAACTAATCTGATAAAGGCACTATTGATCTCCTCTGCACTTTTCCACTCCTTTGGAGTATAAATAAGAGGTTCAACAGGATATTTAAATCCAAAACGCTCTCTTATTAGCTGAACCAGTTCTATAACCCTGTCCACAAATCTTTTGTTAGTTTCCTTTATAATCAGTAAATCTATATCGGAGCTTTTTCTCTCGGTTTTAGTCGCATAAGAACCAAATAGGATTATTTTCTCAGGTTTATACTTTGAAACTACAAAGTCAATCAATCTTTCTAAGTCAAGTAAGTTGTCCATTTTTCCCCCTTTTTTCCTCTTTAATACTTGCCAAGTTAATTGATTTAAATTTATTCTTATATTTTATTTATCTATTTTTTCTTTAGTTTGGATTTCTTTAATTTAAACAAATGATAAGATAAATGACGTACACAAAAGAACAAGCAAAACAAAAGTTTGGAGAACTCGTTGAGCGATTCAGGTATAATCTTGACGTTTACAAAAAATCGTCGTATAACGAAGCGCAAGTAAGAATAGAATTCATTAACCCTTTCTTTGTAGCGCTGGGCTGGGACGTGAGCAATAAACAGGGCTTTGCAGAGCAATACAAAGAGGTCATTTACGAAGATGTAATAAAAGTCGGGCGTTCGACACGAGCACCGGATTACAGCTTCAGGATTGGCGGTCAGCGTAAGTTCTTTGTCGAAGCGAAGAAACCTGCGGTGAACATAAAAGAGGACGTCAGCCCGGCATACCAGCTTAGGCGGTACGCGTGGAGTGCGAAACTGCCGTTGTCTGTCGTAACGGATTTTGAGGAGTTCTCGGTTTTCGACTGCCGAATCAAGCCCAATCCAAACGACAAACCCAGTGTAGGGCGAGTCGTATATTACACGTTTGACGAATATATCGACAGTGATACGTTTGATGCGATATACGATGTCTTTTCAAAAGAAGCGGTGCTCAAAGGTGGTTTTGATAAGTACGCAGAATCAACAAAGGGCAAGAAAGGCACTGCGGAAGTAGATAGCGAAATTCTGAAGGAAATCGAGAGCTGGCGGGAACTGCTGGCTAAAAATATCGCACTCAGAAATCCTGACGTGTCTATTTACGAATTGAACTATGCGGTGCAGAAAATCATTGATAGGATAATTTTCCTGCGGATTTGCGAAGACCGTGGAATTGAGCATTATGGGCAGTTGCAGACGAAAGCGGAATCTGGTGACGTGTACACGCATTTGCTAAACCATTTTAAATTAGCCGAATCGAAATACGACAGCGGGATATTCGATTTTGACACGGACAGGATAACGCCTGCGTTGGGGATTGATGACCGCGTCTTGAAAACGATTATTCAGAGTCTGTATTATCCGAAGTCACCGTATGAGTTTTCAGTGCTCGGCGTAGAGATTTTAGGGAACGTGTACGAGCAGTTTTTAGGTAAAGTCATCCGGCTGACGGCAGGGCATCAGGCGAAGGTGGAGACGAAGCCGGAGGTTAAAAAAGCAGGTGGCGTGTATTACACGCCGCAATACATCGTGGATTATATCGTCAAGAATACGGTGGGTAAATTAGTTGAGGGAAAGGGAAAGACGCCAGAAGAGATTGCGAAGATAAAAATTCTGGACCCGGCGTGTGGTTCCGGAAGTTTTCTTATTGGTGCATACACGTATTTGCTGCGGTATCATCTGGATTGGTACACCAATAACAACCCGAAGAGGCATAAAGAGGCGGTATTTCAGGTCAAAGAGAACGAGTGGTATTTGACTACGGCGGAGAAGAAGCGGATTCTTTTGAATAATATATTTGGCGTTGATATTGACCCGCAGGCGGTGGATGTAACGAAATTGAGTTTGCTGTTGAAGGTGCTTGAGCACGAAAGTAGCGAGAGCATAGACCAGCAGGTGAAGTTGGGGCTTGAAGGCATGCTGCCAAATCTTGAGGATAATGTCAAGTGCGGGAATTCGTTGATTGGGCCGGATTTTTATGATGCGGGGCAGCAGGAAACGCTGTTTGATGAAGCAGAGATGAGACGGGTTAATGTGTTTGATTGGGATGACGATAGGAAAGGGTTTGGACGGATTATGAAACGCGGTGGGTTTGATTGTGTTATTGGGAATCCGCCTTATATTACTTATTCTCTTGGGAGAGGTAGAGTTAAGCATGCTTCTGAAGAGGTGGAATACATAGCAAAACTCTATCCCCGATCAAGTGAATATAAAATCAACTCATTTGCCGTTTTCTATGAGAAAGGATTGCAACTTACCCGCCCTTATTTAGGTCTGTGTGCCTTTATAGTGCCTGGTACTATCCTAATAAACAAAGCGCTTTCTAAAATTCGCTTTCATCTATTATCTCAAGGAATGACTCTTCGTGTGGTTTCGCTCAATTACAAGGTTTTTGCAGATGCAGAGATGGGAGATTGTGCAATACTTCTTGTGCAGAACAGACGCTCTAAAAAATATGAAATTGATTTGCACCAATACAACTCAGAAAGATGGATCGAAGATTCATCCTTTGATAAAGTAACCTCTGATGTTGTTCTTGGATTTCCTGAGTATCGACTTTATCTAAAATCTTTTGCTTATGATATTCTAAGAATCGGCAAGAGCAAGAAATTCAAGAATTCAGGAGATACAGAAATAGCAAAGTTCTACAATGGTATAAAGACAGGAAACAACAAGAAATTTCTCGCGAACAAGATTCTTTCACCAAAACATGTCCCAGTAATTCGTGGTAGAGATTTTGATAGATATGGCACAGCAGAGCCTAAATTATTTGTCTGTTTTGATCCAGAGAAATTATGGAGCAACTGTAACGCGGCAAGATTAGGAGCAAAGAACAAAATCATAATTAGACAAACAGGTGACAGAATTGTTGCCACGATAGATCAAAACGGCGTCTTTTGTATGGATACAGTGCATATGATCTACGAAACGATTCTAAATCAAAAATTTTTGCTTGGTCTGTTAAATTCTAGATTCTTAAACTACTATCATTGTTGTTTGGTACCTGAATTAGGCAAAGCATTTGCTGAAATCAAGATCGCAAACTTAAAGAAGCTTCCTGTGCCCTTCATAGACTTCTCCAATTCCATTGAGAAAGTCCAGCACGATAAACTTGTAGACTTGGTGGATAACATGCTCGAACTGCAGAAGAAATACCACGATGCGAGAATGGAGCGAGATAAAGAGCTTTATGAACGACAGATAAAGATTGTTGATGCACAGATCGACCAATTGGTTTATGATTTGTACGGGCTGACGGAGGAGGAGGTGAAGGTGGTGGAAAGAGGGGAATAAAAGTCGGAAAAGCATTTAAGGATAACTACTATTAATACCCGGGGGATTATGCATCAAAAAAAGATAATTAAAGAATATGATGGTATTGGACGTATTGAATCAGATTTATACAACTTGCCTGACGTTGAAATAAAATTTTGTCAATATTCTGATGGACGCATAAAAGGTGAGATTAAACATTTCAATTATGTGGTAGAATTATTGGACTTACTGAAAAAATTTATTCCCCTCACAATCGAAGGAAACACATCTTCTGGGGGCTCATTTGTTTTTAATTCTTATGTTAACAGGTTGAGTTTTGGAAGTAACCAAGAACCTTCAGCAGAATTATTTGGCACAGATTTTGAAGTGGTCAGGATAGAAACTGTGGAAGATCACAGAGAATATGACTTTAAAATAGAGTTTGCATTACTACAACTAGCTTTGTTTTGGCAGATTAAATGCGATTCTCCTTTTGGTGAATTTATCATATCTCCAGTTCAAAATAGCAAAGAAATATTAAAAGAGATCAAAGATTCAAAAATATATGATGTGACTTGTCATATCTCTTTCACATTTACTTCCAACAAAGAAAATTTGGAAAAAAACATCGCAGAAATTGTTGATTATCTTGAAAGTGTTATGATTCCCTTATCTTTTGCTCAGGGGGTTTTCATAAATTGCATATATTATAATTTGTATATAAAAGACGCTGAAGGATTTAAACTCTATAAGTCTGTTCATCGTTCAGCTAAAACCAAAAGCACGACCTCAGATGAATTAATAGGGACTCTACATATTCAAAACTTTTTGGAGTCTGTTTTACCTACATTTACTAAAGATTTTCAAAAACAAACAGGTGTAGGAGATGCTATAGAATGGTATCTCGAATCAATCCGCCCTTCAGTTATAGAAAGCAAGTTTGTACATGGCTGTATAGCAATAGAATTACTTAATGATAGATTTAAAGAAAATAAAAGCAACGATAAGATACTAACTAAGGGACAATTTAAAAAATTAGTTAAAGAGGTAAAAAGTGTGATTTCAGAGCATATCTTGGATATGGATAAACGTGAGAAAATGCATCTTAAGATACCAGAACTCAACAGACCAACACTAAAAAGTAGTTTAAGAGATATGTATGATTTTTATGATATAAGTTATTCCGATCTTTTTCCGGAGTTTGAGTTTGTAGAAATAAGAAATCAAATAGTACATAGCGGTCTCTCGAAAGGAGAGTTTAAGGATCTTCTTGAAAATTATGAAAAGTTGGTTGCGTTATTACAAAGAACCCTCCTTGGTATGTTAAATTATAGTGGAGAGTTTATAGATCGATTAGATAATCGGAAACATAAAAAATTTAAAAAGAAAATAGACTAAAACGACAACCAAACTATGCTCAAAATACAAAAGAAATACCACGAGGCGAGAATGAAAATACATAAAGAGCTTTATGAACGGCAGATAAAGATTGTTGATGCGCAAATTGATCGGCTGGTTTATGATTTGTATGGGCTGAGGGAGGAGGAGGTGAGGGTGGTGGAAGAACATGCGTAATTCACTAAAAAAGATTACTGATAAAGTCAAGCAGCTTTATGATAGACACAATGAAATTTTAGATTATCTTTTCCAGCATTACTGGAAAGATAGTCGTCTCTTGGAAACAGAAGAGAAAAAATCCGACATACTTTTAGATGTTAGTCTGATACAGGTAACACCAGCGAAGAAGAAACTTTCCGAGGAATTTAAATTGGATTACCAGGATTGGTATTCTTCCTGTTGTGCTCTCTTGGAAAGGAATTACAATAAAGAAAGAACGAGCGAGTTCAAATCAGGGTATGAAAAGAACATCAAAACAATTATATCAGCAAATTATATAACACAGTACACAGAATATAAGTTTATTGATTCGTTCAGACAGCAAGCATCAATTCTAAATGCATTACCTATGTATTTAGAGCATAGACTTTCTGATATAGAACTTACCGTTGCTTCTATTTTGATGGACGATGAACTTCTTGAAGGAGAATATCTCCTCAAAAAAGGTTTTATCCGGGCAGCAGGTGCCTTAGCTGGTGTTGTTTTAGAGAGGCATCTAAAAATGAGGTGTGATAAAAATGAATCCAAATTAAAATATCCTAAAAATGCTACTATTAGTCAATTAAGCGATATTTTGAAGGGCAATAATTTATTGGATATCCCAGAATGGCGTAAAATCCAATATTTAGGGGATATTAGGAACAAATGTGATCACGATAAAAAAGTAGAACCTAAAAAAGAAGAAGTTACCGAGCTGATTTCAAAAGTTGAAGAGATGATACATTGTTATTGAGCAAGAAATGAAGTTTGTGGCTCGCCAAAATAATCCATCAAAAACTCCTTGAAGTCGCAAAACAAGCTTTTTATAATCAATATGTAAAGGGTATCTAGACATGATTGAAGTATATCCCAACTTATACGTGGGAACAGATTCCGATTGTTTCTTAGATAGCCGGGATGACTGGGTAGTGGTTCATGCCTGCAAATTTCCGTGCCATCAGAAAGCTGTTGGTTATCATGGAAACCTTAGCCCCACACATCCAAACTATCTTGTCCTTGAACGAGGTACTCATCTGTTTCTCAACATGATCGATCCAGATACACCACTATTCAAGCCCCCTCTATTCGATTCTGCTTTGAGTTTCATAGATCGTTATTTTCCTACCCGTAAGGTTTTAATCCATTGCAATAAAGGAAACTCCCGTGCTCCGTCACTTGCCCTCCTGTACCTTGCAAAACGTGCCCGAGTTATCAATTCAGAAAATTATGCAACCGCAACAAATGATTTTCGTACTAAGTTCCCTGGCTATCAACCAAGTCGGGGCATTCAGATATATCTCACTGAGCATTGGACTCAAATTAAATGATAAGAATGGACCGCGATAAAGAGCTTTACGAACGACCGATAAGAATTGTTGATGCGCAGATTGACAGGCAGGTTTATGATTTGTATGGGCTGACGGAGGAGGAGGTGAGGGTGGTGGAGGGTGGTTTTTAAATGAATGAGGTGTATCCTATCTATTATTGGATGGTAATAAAAAATGTCAAATCGAAAATACAGATTTAAAGTTGAAGACATACCTCCGAAAAATGTAAAACCCAAATCAATGTGGAATAATCCGACCGAGGTGCCTCGTCTCATAAAACTTCGAAAAGAAGCTTATGCAGCATTAAACGGTTCGTTGCCTCTCTTTGAGGATATCGCATTATCTATAAAAATTCATTTGCCATGGAATTACAACAAACCCGGTGATTTGGACAACTACATCAAGGGAATTTGCGATGGATTGATGAAATGCCAAAATCATCCTAAATTGAAATTGGATGAAACTTTTGAAAAAACTGAACATGAGAATATCCACCCGAAGACGTTTGCTATGATCGAAGATGATGAAAAGATTATCAAAATAACTGCAGCAAAAGCTGTTGAAGATATCGAAGAGCCTTTTTATGAAATAACAGTTGAGGGGAAATAATCCCGGTTTGTTAGCAGGGGATAGCGTTCAGAGTGAACGACAAGAACGAGCTACCTTATCGTTTCTGGTAAGAAGGTTATTAAAGTAGCAAGCTTTATAAGCACAGGCTCAGTATGTTAAACGAGCGAGAGGTAATAAATATGTCTGATCATTCACAAAAAATAGGATTCTTTGATTTAGAAACACAGTGGCTGTTTCAAGAGATTGAACCTCGATGGGAACAGATGAACTGGAGGGAAAAAACAGAAATTCACGATACTTTGTCAAAAAAGCTAAGATTAGCTGTTGCGGGTTTAATGGATCACGAAGGGGATGTAAAATTCTTCACTGAGGAAAATACTGGAGAACTATTTAATGCATTAGAATCTGTTGATCTAATAGTTGGACACAATCTATTTGGGTTTGATTACATAGTCTTGAGTTCATATCATTCCAGCGTGGATGTAGTAGAGAAATTTCAAGAAAAGACTTTCGATACCTTGCAGGAATTAGAAAAGGTAACAGGTATATGGACCGGACTAGATGATATTGGACATCTAAATCTGGGTATCCACAAGTCTGAAAATACGTTAAAAATACCTGCGATGTGGCGTGACGGGCAGCATGACGAGGTTAAAGCGTATCTTCGAACAGATTTGGAAATTACCAAAGGAATCTACGATTATGGTAAAACAAAAGGAGAACTCAAATATACCCATAAAAATTATGGTAAAATAGAAGGTGTAAGAACAGCAAAGGTGCATTGGTAAAGGAGAAAGTGTACGGTTCGTGGATGCCACTGAATTTAGGGGGTTGTCTCACAATTCAAAATCTCAACAAAAAATATTAACCCCTTCTTTTTATCCCTGCTATCACCTGTGATTTAACGTTTTTTTTATCCATCACCCCCTCCCGAAAAAGCGCTGAAGGTGAAAAGGGAAGGGGATATGAAATAAGGTTTGAGAAGGGTTTTTCAATTTGCACAATGAGGGCAAAAAGTTAATAAAATTAGTGTTTGCGGGGGCGTTATGTAAATAGAGTGAGAAGCGAAAGCATTTTTGGAATATAGGATTTATAAAAACATATGGAAAAAATAAGAGTTAGCACTGGAAACTGTTAATGCTGGTGTATCCATATTGCATCTGTACTACAATATATCTCCCACCATGCTATCACATTTATATGGAATTAATGAAAATCGTTAATTATATAAATATGTAAAAATAAATAGGAAAACATATAAAAAAAATACCATGGAAGTCCTTACTGTAAAAATAGATGAGGAAATAGTAAATGCATTCAAGCATTTTGAAGAGTGGGTTAGTTTAGGTGAGATAGCCAAAGCTCTCAGAATCACGTATACCAAAACAGAAAGGATATGCTGGACTTTAGCAGGCAAAGGGGTGGTTTTTTGGAAGCCGGGGGAAGGAAGGGAACAGTTGTTCCGGTATAACAAAGAATATGGGAGAAAGAAAAAAACTGACCTACTCCATGAAATAGATAAGCTTCTTAAAAGGAATTATTATATAACTGGAGAAACTGCCTTATTCCTACATAATCTAACGGATCATGCAATGTATCAGAGGAGAATAGAACTCGCTCTGCCTAAAAGTAAATATAATGAACTGGCTGATAAATTGGTTGAAAATTTAAATAAATATGCGACAATTTTACCGGACGCGATTCCCAAACAGTGTAATAAAAATAATATGATTACAGATGCTTTGGTGGTTGGAGATGTCTTAGTTTTAAGAAAAGCTGCGCATAATCCCAGAAGGTTGAAATTTCAAGGTGATTTGAATTTACCGGGCATGGAGATCATTCTGGAGGAGGTTGATTTACCAGATAAGGAGTTATTTGAATACACGCTAAGGGCTCTTGATTTAAATCTCACAGAAGAGAAGTTTAAGGACTTGTGTCAGAGAAAGCCTATTCTGGTTTACTTGAAGAAGTATCTTGAAGGGGATAAAAACATACCGGATAATATTTTAAATGCTACAAAAGAGGCTGAAAGGAATGTTAAGGGATATTAGTTCGTTGTTCTGGAGTGAGGAAGTTTTTAATGGGGCGAAAATACGAGATTGCTCTAAAGGGGAGGGGGTTAACCCAAAAGATTTCGAAAAACAGATATGGGAATATGATACCTTGAATATTCTAAAAGAGTTCTCCGATTTAGATTTATTCTTTAAAGGTGGAACATGCGTCCAGTCTCTCCTCCCATTTGATTACCAGAGGTTTTCAATAGATCTTGACTTCAACATAGAAATTAAAGATAGGACAAAGGAGTTTATTCTAAGTAAATTCAGGGAACTAAATGAGAGATTGGAGAAAGAGGATTTGTCAACTCCTGCATCTGTGACAAAATATAAAAAGAAAAGTTCAGATGATTTGGTCTATGGAAATTTTTATCCACGCGATTATGATGAAATTTCAGGCACTTTGACTTTCATAAGGATATTTATGACGAAGATCGGGTCAAGGATTATGAAGTTTGTTTACATGGACGATTTACGCCAAAAGAAATATTTAAGTGGCGTTTTCAATCACATACTGGTTCAGGTAAATATAAAGCACCAGCCCCCCGCCCTAAAGTGGGAACTAAAAGATATTACGTTGAAGATACAGAAATACCCTGAATACAAAAAAGGATTGCAATTCAAGTGTTTGTCCGTGGGCGATTTATTCGCCGATAAACTAATGGCGTTCAAGAACAGAAAAGCGTTCAAGGACTTGTATGACCTCGGTATGATGGTGAAAATAATCAAGGATTTGGATATTGAGACCAGCAAGCAAAAAATAAATCAGATTTTCGGTGATACAGCAATGATTCAGGATGTGGTAAAGGCAATAGAGTTTTCTCTTAAGAATAAGGAGTATTCAAAACACATACATAGTCTGCCAAAGGAAGTTGCTCCATCAATCATGGACAGGATGTTCTACACTAAACTAATTGATGTTATTGAGGGCATTTAGAAGTCTATTGTACCTCCTAAGTTCTTCCTAAAGGATATTTACTTGACAAGCGATGCAGGCAAAAAGCGAAGGGGATACGAAATAAGCTATGAGAGGGTTTTTTCAATTTGCACAATGAGGGTAAAAAGTTAATAAAATTAGTGTTTGCATGGGTGTAATGTAAATAAAGTGAGAAGCGAAAAAAATTTATAAGATAACACCCACGAGCGAGGCAACCCCGTAAAATGAACCAAACCAGCGACCTGAAAAACTTTTATGCACTCTTCCCCGAGCCTGCATTAGCGGAGGACCTTGTAACCATACTTGAAGATTACAGAATCAATTCACGGCTGAAAGCGGAATATCCTGCTCTTGGCGTACAAATATCAGAAATGAACGCTCATGAGGTTTCTAAAAGGCCTTCAATGGACGAATTAGCCAATGATAAACAGAGAGCAGTAGAGCTTATAGCTCAGCAGTTAATTGCCGGAACGACAAAAGAGCAGGTTCCAGAAGGAATAGTGCAAACACTTAAACAGGCTTTATCAATAAGCCAGTCCTTATCCTCCCCTCATGCGGACGTCCACGAAACCGCAAGGGTTGCTGCTGAATTGTATTTCTTGATAGATGACAACTATCAAGAGCCCTATCAACATGTAGATTATTTTTCAGCACAATTAGACCAGTTACAGGTGAATAAAAATATAGGCAATTTTGGAAGAACAGCGAGAAAAATCAGTGAGAAACTGGATAGCGAATCGGGCAAAAGTCCTCCGGACGATGATAAAAACGCTAATGAATTCGGAATAAGAGAACTGTTAAGAGCGTTGTACAAAGAAAAAGGAATCAAACCTAAGGCGGTTGAGTCACGAATTGATGCGCTTGAGCCAAACAAAGTGCGGGATTACTTAAGCGACCTTGAAACATTAATTACGGATGAAAACGGACTTCAAAGCGAACGAGACACATATTTGTATCCTGAATGGGGCATTGACATTAAGGATTATAGATTGAACTGGTCGCGGGTAAGAGAACGATTTTTAGAGGGTGGGTCAGATAAATTTTATCGTGACACAATCCAGAAGTATGCGGGACAGATAAAGATAATCAGGCGCGAATTCCAGATGCTTAGACCCGAGGGCGTAGTAAAATTACGGGGGCAATTTGATGGCGATGATATTGACCTGGATGCAACGGTTCAGTACTTTATTGATAAGCGGTTAAGGCTCTCACCGTCCGAGAGGAACTATGTACGAACCGAAAACCGAACACGCGATATAGCAGTTGCATTTCTCGTTGATATGAGTGGCAGTACGGCAGGAGCAACAATATTGTGTGAGAAAGAGGCTCTGGTTTTAATGTCGGAAGCATTGGCGGAATTAGGCGATGCTTTTGCTATCTACGGGTTCTCCGGATATGGGCGGGATAATGTGATGTTTTATATTATCAAGGATTTTGAGGACTCTTATGACCAGCGAGTGCAGTGTAAAATATCTACAATGACGAATAAGCAATCTACCAGAGTTGCACCTGCTATCCGGCACACTACAACTAAATTGAGAAGAAGGGAAGAGAAGACAAAGATGCTTATTCTGTTAAGTGACGGTAAGCCATTGGACCGGGATTATCATGGCAATTACGCTATTGAAGATACTAGGATGGCATTGAGGGAAGCTCAACGATATGGTGTCAAGTCGTTTTGTATTACAGTTGATCGTGAAGCAGCGGAGTATTTACCACGAATGTATGCCGATAGCAGGTGGGTTGTGATTGATGACGTTCTAAAACTGCCGGATAAAATAATGAGGATTTATAAGCGATTTACGACGTGAGAATTCTATGTAAAATGCTTTAGGATTCTTTCCCGGTTTTCATTTTCCTGTTTACTTTTATGGTATATCTCTATCAGCGTGACCTTATCCTCATCATTATCATATGCATAAATTACTCGAATTCCACTCCTGCTGCCCTTTCCTTTAAGACTTTTGCACCTAAAATGTCTTACTTTATAGATTGGAACTTTAACCTCTTCACCAAGCCCGGAAATCCGAAAAGTCCCAGGTAAACGATTAGGTAATTCTAAGTCCAATACCTCACAAAAATTACTTTTCAAGTCATTGTTTAATGATTTATATTTTTTATTTAGTTTTTTAAGGTCTTTTTTGAATTCCTCGACCTGTAAAAACTCAGTCATCCTCTTCGTATTCCCTTACAGAAAAAAGGGGGTCTCGATAGAATACCTTTTCGTAATTGATGATTTCACCATCTTTAGTTGCTTTATAAGGTGTATCTCTATGTGACAAAGCACTTATTTGTGTAGCACTCATACAAGAATATTTGTTTATATCATCTCCGATAACTTTTAATTCTTTTCCGCTGACTAAATCTATATTTGGTTCTTCAAGTGATATAAATTTTTGTTGTTCATGTCCCCCTCTCATTGTAGTAAATTGTTTGATTTTTCCTTCTTCCTCAAGTTCTTTTATCACTTCTTCAAAGTGGACTGGAGCCGGACCAAGTGGCAATTTACGATATAACTCCCCAGTTAACTTTTCTTCATATAGCTCATAATAATCAAAATCCGTAAAATATAGAATCTTGTATAGCACAGTCTTACCAACGTTCTCCAAATAACCACATCGATAGATTATATAGTGTAAAACTTGTTTGAACTTTTCCTTATTAAATTCAATATCCACAATCTCCCCCATCTTCACCTCCTCCTATTAATTAATCTTTTTTTTTCTTGATAGATAATCCTTTCGCAAGTATATATATTATATTCAGTTTATGAGGTTTATGACTATCTGAGTTTTTATCCATATCTCACACCCGCAACTTTTTTCGCTTCATAATTAATTCAGAAGTAGGACGAATCTTGTAGGTCGCATCCTTTTCCTTCAATTTCGCCTATCTCTGTTCGCTTTCCTTTCCAAGAAATCCGCAAGCTCCCCAACACCGTTCACCTCAAAATCGAGCGCTTCACCAACTAAACAATTTCTAAATACCTTCTTATCTGCTGGTATGACGGATACAACCTTACTTCTATCCACCGAATCAAGAAGAAATCTCGCGGTTTCGTCATCTGTCTTGTTCAGCACATAATATAACGGTTTACCTGCGCTCTCGCTGATTTTAGTTACCTTCTCGGCAAGCCGGATTGATTCCTGAGAGGGGTCAATGACCATTAGAATGAGGTCACAGCCAGCTTCTACACCTCTTCCAAAGTGCTCAACCCCCGCATCTGTGTCAACAAGTGCAAACTCGCCTTTGCTTAGTTCAAGCATGCGCAAGAAATCCGCGGATAACGCGTTAAATGGACATGCACAACCTTCGCCAAAATCGCGTATCTTGCCTATCGCAATCAGATTTATCCCTCCTTTTTTGCTCATGTAATCCTCCGGTATGTCACTCGCTCTTATCCCTTCCCCGAAAACACTGAATCTTTCCCCTTCCCCTTTCATAGCCTTCAACAGTTTCTCTGCAACCATCCTCTTACCGCCAAAGTGCACTGCGAAATCCTTTGGAAGTTCCATTCCAAGCTGAATATGCAGTCCAAAGTTTGATTCGTCATTATCCACTACGATAACTTTGTATCCCCTCTCTTCAAGTTCTACTGCAAGCAGTGCTGTTACTGAACTCTTTCCACAGCCTCCTTTGCCACATATCAGGATTTTCATTGTATATAAAGTATAACTTCCTTCTATTTAAGACACTGATTTACGCAGATTTATTTTTGTTTAACCGTGTTTGTTGATTCTTATCATCTGTGTTAATCTGCGTCCACAATTTATTTTTTCTTGTTAATAAGTTCAAAAGCCTTAAGAAGGCATTCGTTCACTTCTTCCATGTGTTCGACTGCTTCCATTATTGCTTCATAGACTTCGGTGCCAATTTCATCAAACCCTTTGGCTTTCTCAGCCCATCGCTTGAAATCCTGCGCATGCTCTTTGTTATGCTCAATCCAGTACACCAGCAATAAACTCAGTTTCTCCTTCTCTTCTTCTGCTTTCATTTTGTACTAACTACTCCATTTCAAAGATAGCACCTTGCGGGCATATCTCTATACAAGCACTGCATCTCTCAGTATCTCCATAACACTTCTCATAATCTATTTTCGCTTTTTCATCCACGATTTCAATTGCATTTGCTCCACAAACACTGACACATTCTCTACACCCTGTGCATCGTTTCTGCTCAATGACTGGGATACCCATTTTCCGAACTTTCGCCCTGATTAACCTGAGAAAAGCCCTCTTATTGGCTAAATTTATAAAATCTCATGTATCCTTTCCACTAAGATTTCCACGCTCCCAGCGCCTTTGGTTCCTCCTGAACTATTACCCCCTACCTCTTCGAACATGGCTAACAACTTATTTAAAACTTTCTATTTTTTAATCTTTTATTTATTATGAAAATCCTACTTTTTGTCTCATCTCATTGTCCGCATTGTCCAGCAGCCGAACAGATAGTGAAAAAAGTGGTGCCTGACTATTATGACCATGGATTGTCATTAAAAAAGATACGAATAAAAACAAAAGAAGGAAAGAAACGTTCTTTAGAGTATAATGTTAGGGCAACACCAACCACATTGGTACTTGATGATAAGGGGAATGAAATCAAGAGAATGGTTGGTGTCGTGAGCGAAGATAATTTAAGAGCCTCCATTGAAAAACTGCTTGGTTTGCGGGAATCATTTCTAAGCTGGATATTTGGCAGAAAAAATAAATCTAAAATATAAATGAATTGTTTATGTCTAGACCACGATAGCCACTTTAAAGCGGGAAAAGATAGGTGAATATAAAGTATAATCCAGCCAGCACCAGTATAATCCCGGAAATCCTCTTAATAATCACACTGTATTTAACAAACGGTTTTAATGTGAAATGCGACGTATATGCAATGGCAAGCAGGGGCAGCCCCAACCCCAGTGAATAGATAACCAAAAGGATGCCTCCGTAGAGGACGTCTCCCTGCACTGCCACCATCGTAAGTATCGCACCAAGTATGGGACCGATGCAGGGTGTCCAGACAATACCGAGCGAAAAGCCGAGCATGAGTCCCCCTGCTGCTCCCCCCGCGTTGGGTGCAAAAAGCCTCGTGCTTAGCTTCGTGTTTGGAATAATCGCGCGGATTCTTCGCTCTATCACATCAAATATCATGTACAGACCAAGAAATATGATTACAAACCCTCCTGTGACATAAAGTGCTGTCTGATACTGCTGAAATACCGACCCAAAGGCAGAAGCAAGCACGCCCATCAGGGCAAATGAAATGGAGAGCCCTATAACTATTGTGATTGGTACAGATCTACCCGATTTGGTTGAATATGCTGCAATCAGTGGGATTACCGGAAGTACGCAGGGTGACAAGACGCTTAATATGCCAAAGAAGAAGGCGATAAGCGGCGATGGTGATACCATCATTTTACATATCCCTCCCTACAAAGCCAGCGCCCGCAGATAAAGACCGCTGCTATTGTGATTGTCACACCAAATCCGGGCGTTTTCGTATTATGTGCAGATGGACTTTGAAGTGGTGGCTGCGCCGGATTAGAAGATAGTCTGAGAGCATACTGCATCTCTTCTACCAGCGTTTTCGCATCACGATAACCAACTAAGCGGTAAACCTCTTCTCCCTGTGAGGTCGTGAACACAATCGTCGGGATGTAGCGAATACCATATTGTCCCCCAAGCCTTCCTGACCCGGCAATGGGAACAAAATTTTTAGACATGTTGATCACTAGTGCATCTGCGAGTACCTCCTTCTGCTTTTTGCACGCAGGACAGTTGCTGGACTCAAAAAATATCATTGTTGGTTTATCTTGAGACTCTGCAATTTGCATACCTTCCTGATAGGTGGTGTGCCACTCTATCGCCGATTGCACAACTACTACCTCGAGGCATATCCCTATGAGCAACAGTGTGAAAACAAGAACGAATTTTCCTTTGATTTCCATCATGTATACTTTACTTATGTAACTACAATGTATAAAGTAAATAAATTGTAATCTGCCAGACTATGGAAAATCGTTTGCGTAAAATAAAAAAAGAAAGAAGAGCGGATTTTTTGTCCACTATTCTTCTCAGCTCATTTTTTTTGCCATCCAAAAAACCTTCACATCTCCCGTGCAAAGGCAACCCAGGTTTCCGTTGTTGAGACCTCCCTGCTCCGGTGGAGGAAATCTATTATTACCTGCGAGTCTTCCGCCTCATAAATCCATATCGCGTCATACCTGCCCAGCGTATGATACACTTGCAGGAACTTAACGCCTGTGGGCGGATTTTTAAGTAACTCGTCGCCGAATTTACTCGCATCTTCCACCATGCCGGGATTAACTCTCACGCTCGTTATGAACAACATCTTTTTTTTTACACCTCCTTGCATCTACCTAACGCTTCAGGTATATAAAGTTGTGTTTATTTCTGCTCTATTTTATGATACGACCTAACTTGTTCGAGAACATGAGGATAGTCCACAAATATTGCTCCCAAATCTACTGTTCCAACCACATCAAAAATGCCCAAAGCTGCTACCACATCCCCTTTCCTATTTCTAATCGGTGCAACAACCACCGGTACACCGGCATATCTACCCTTAAGAAGATTTGTGTGTATCACCCGATTCTCCTTCAGTACTCGCTCTAATACCGGACCACTGTATTCAAAGTCTATAATTTCTCCTTTTTCCACTCTAACGCCCTTTTTATTCCTGCTTCGCATTGCTACGGGCATTACAAACAAGTCATTCACCGCTTTTGCTATCGGTGCAATTTCTTCTGCCGTTGCGTCCGCATTTACTACTATACTCAATTCTTCTTCTCCCATTTTTACACCTTCTCTTTTTTTCTTTTTCTTTTAATTTTAATTTTAATTGATAATCGCTCGAAAATCAATATTCTATCCCTGAAGTTGTGCTGCTAGTTTCATTCCAATAATGCTTGACCTTCTCCATGTGTGTTGCTATATCAGCCATTTCTATTATTCTGGCGCCTGGCTCTCTCCCGCTAAGAATGATGTCAGTAGGACCTCTTTTTTCCAACAGCTCTACAATATCGTCCTCTGTTAACAGCCCGAATTTTACCGCGTATAATATCTCATCCAGAACCAAAAGGTCGGGCGTTTTTTCACGCAACACTTTATGAGCTAATTCCAACCCCTCTTTAGCCTTTTTGAGATGTATCTCCCGCGATTTTTCGTCCTTTAAAAAACCAGGAGCACCACAAAGATGTATCTGCAAGTTGTCGAGGTTCTTTAGAAACTGGTATTCCCCGGTAGTTTGCCTTCCTTTCATAAACTGCACTATCACTACTTTTTTGTTATGACCCAGCGTCCTTATTGCGTGCCCAATAGAAGCAGTTGTCTTCCCCTCTCCCTTTCCATAATAGACGATGACTTTTCCCTTGTCTGAGTTCATAATTATAGGTTTAGTGCTATATTTATAAATAAAAATCAGCAGTGAAGTCCATAGTTACGCAAATCACATCTCATAAATCGAAAAGGGCAAGTTAAAATGAAAGAAGCGATGTTCTACGAGAAACTGGACGGGAATGTGGTTAGATGTCATCTGTGCCCTCATCATTGTAAGATAAACGAATCGAAGAGGGGGATATGCGGGGTTAGAGAGAACAGAGACGGAGTCCTCTACAGCCTGGTCTACGGTAAGGTAGTTGCGAGAGGGATTGACCCAATAGAGAAGAAACCTCTCTTCCATTTCCATCCCGGCTCTGAGGTATACTCGATTGCTACGGTTGGGTGTAACTTCAGATATAAAATACGAGATTCCAGATGTCCAGGTTGTGGTGCCAGGATAGATGGGATATTATAAAGTATTTATATATGGATTTGTAATCTATTTGCCAGCATGTTTCTTTTGTTTCTTGCAGCTCTTCTCGCATTTTCAATGGCAAATGCGCCTAAGCAGCCCGGTGTCGCGCCGAGAAAAGATACAATAGCGTATTGTCCGCTTCTCCCCCCTTTCAACGCCTTTTCCATATCCCCTTTTGTTAAGACGTTTATATAATCAATAATAAGCATCATTACAAAAACAAATATGGTTATCATAACCAAATGGTTAATGACAGACGATAGTTCATTCATTTAGTCCTTCCAATAGTTATGAATACTTTACGGTATTTTATCTTTTCCGCCTTTCTATTATTTCAATAATTTCTCCCTCTATGAGAGAGGCAATAACGATATAGGGCAGCAGCACGACCACAAATAATGCCCCAAAGTAATAGACTAACAAGGGCAGTAGTGGTATTTTTATTGCCCTGCTGTACAGAAAAGCAGCAATTAAACCGCTTCTCATACCACGGTCTCGAAGCTCTTTCAATAAAGGATACCAGACATAAATAGGTCCATGGCTAATTATTCCCGCGGATATAGCTAAGAACCATCCTTTTATCCCAGACCCTTTTCCCGCGTACTTCGCCACTGCTTTTGGATGTAAGGAATAATTTATAAGCGCCATAAAGAGGATGACAAGTAATAATACGGGGATTATCTGAATAAATATGTTTCCACTCACTTTTAGAGCGTTATATGCACCTTCCGAGTCGAAGAAAAAGAGGAGGAAATATAGAAAAATAACAGCGACCAAAAAATAGAAATCGTAGTGTTTATCCCACTTTCTCTTCTTCTCTCCACCTTTGTCTCCTCCTTTATTTTCTGTATCTCTCATGTCATGACCTTCATTGAATCACCATCAATGTCATAACAGTTGCTATGGATACAAGAATGGCAAGAAAGAAACTCAGCGAGTTTCTAATAACTGCAAATCGCTTTCCGAGAAAGGCTGCTTCCGCGGGAAATTGAACTATACTAACCGTTACCCAAGTCACTATGAATGCAGTTATCGCAAAGAGACTCACGCCCTCTTTCATAAGTTCCCCCCCTATTATGTAGCTGTTGACAGCATTACCCGCTGCGATACTTCCCATTGCGGAACCAATTACCGTATCACGAAACAATTCCCCGGTAAATACGGATGCAATAAACTGTTTTGATACATGGGTTAGGAAAAGCCCCAGAAGGAGGACGACACCCAGCAACATTGGAAGAGCAGCCCCTAAACTTTTGAATGCTCGGTAAAAAGACATGACAATGCTTTTTGGTTTCTCATCACCTATACCCTTTTGTTTTGGATTAATCATTGTATATAAAGTATAACATCCTTCTATTTGAGACACAGATTTACACTGATTTACGCGGACATCGGACATATTTGAGTTTGACATTGTTGATTTTTATCATCTGTGTTAATCTGTGTCTATAATTTATTTTTTCTTGTATTCTTTACCTCTTTTTTCCTCCATTGTAAGCCAGAAGACTTTTTTTCTGTATTCTACTTTCTTTATTT
>QBUL01000169.1 GCA_013180605.1 Candidatus Methanophagaceae archaeon GoMg1
CATCTATTCATGAAAGAATCATGACAGTATTGACAACGTGGGCGCAGCAAGGGCTTAACAGCTTTCAGATGTTGAGGTTGAAGTTGATGCTGAGTGGCTAAACACATACGCTACTTATAATGATAATTTACCTTGCATCTAACTACAAGAAAGCCTTTTTCGGCTTGAAATCTTTAAAGGACAATCCTGTTATTATCTATATTGCCAACTACTGTTAAGTACGGGGTCTGTGACTTTTTAACAGAAGTGTATGGCACATTCAAACCACATTTATATATTCCTATTCATAGTGAAAATAGGCACAGAAAATGAAAACTGAGACCACTTTAACTTTAAATAAGACGAAGAAGGGCAAGGTTGTTGTTTCGTGGACGGGTGGAAAAGACGGTTGTTTTGCATGTTACAAAGCAATTTCAGAAGGTAATTTTGATGTCGCATATCTCTTGAATTTTAGAGATATGAAGAGAAGGGGGTCGCATGAAATAAATCCTGAATTGCTGTCTGCGCAATCACAAGCGATTGGAATTCCAATTCTTCACATAGATTTTATGTCATACGAGAAAGAATTTAAAAGAGTGGTACGCGAGCTAAATGAAGGGGGTGCAGGGATAGAAGGTGCGGTATTTGGGCATATTGAAACGCATAGGAACTTAGTGGATAGAATTTGCAGTGATTTAGACATCAAGTTAATATTACCCCTTTGGAAGCGTGGTTCAGAGCAAATCATAACGGATTTTATAGATGCGGGATTTGAGGCGATTGTAGTGAGTGTTAAAGCCGATTTATTGGGTAAAGAGTGGCTTGGACGGAAGATAGATAAAGAATTTGTAAGCGATTTACGTAGTTTTCATAAAAGAATTGATCCCTGTGGCGAATTTGGTGAATATCACACATTCGTTATTGATGGACCTATGTTCAAAAACCGGATAAGAATAGTCGAGAGCGAAAAGATATTGAAAGATGGATATTGGTTCTTGGACATTCCAAAATATGAGCGTATTTAAATTTAATTTTTAGTCTTTCTTCTCAACCTCTTTATTGACGTAGTATCGACACTGTCGAACTTTTTAGTGAAAATGCCATGTACATCCTTAAATTTCACCGCAGAGCACACGGAGAACGCAAAGGCACCAGAAAGCATAAACAATGATTGGAACAGTCTTAAAACTCTGCGTACTCTGCGCTCTCCGCGGTGATAAATCACTATATTTTTAGATAGTGCCTGCAGTATCAATGAAATATACTTATACCCGTATTTTTATATATGTATAATTTAATTTAAAGAATAAAGGAATAATAGAAGAGAAGGAGGTAGAACGAACAAATGGAATATATATATGCTGCGTTGCTCCTGCACGACTCCGGTAAGGAGATCACAGAGGGAGGAATAGCAGCGATAATGAAGGCAGCAGGGACAGAATCCGATAAGGGGCGAATAAAAGCGCTGATATCCGCTCTTAGCGATGTCAACATAGACGAGGCGATGGCTCAAGCCCAGCCTGCTTATGCGCCAGCAGCAATGGCACCAGCGGCAATGCCCGCTCAAGCAGCAGAAGAAGCACCGAAAGCAGCGGAAACGAAAAAGGAAGAGAAAAAGAAAGAGGAAGAAGAGGAAAAAGCAGAAGAGACGGGAATGGAAGGGCTTGCTTCGCTGTTCGGCTAAATCCAAACACTTTTCTTACGTAAAAGAGAAGGTTTATCAAAGAACTTTTTCCCTTTTTATTTTTCTTTAGAAATGAAATTAATTAATTGTGCTCCGGTAGTGTAGCTCGGCCAATCATCTCGGCCTTTCGAGCCAAGGACTCGGGTTCGAATCCCGACCGGAGCATCGCATATTTTTGTAACCACAAGATTACACAGATTTACACTGATTTACACGGCACGGACTTATTTATTTAAGTTTGACATTGTTGATTGTTATCATCTATCTGTGTTAATCTGCGTTAATCTGTGTCTATAATTTGTCTTGTTCATAATGCAGTACGGTAATACATTGCGATGTGAGATAAGACGTAGTGCCAAGCGATATTTTCTCGTGTTCAAATCGCTCAACAAACTTCTCTTCTTTTCTCGGCAGTCCTATGTGGTCGCCGAGGACAAATACAGGTTTCTCTTTTAACTTTACACGTGCTATATCCCCACCTTTTTCATGCAGGATATAAAAGAAGTTCCCCTCAGATGCTAACTCCACGATTAACTGCTGAAAACTGATTTTGCGTACGCGTATCCCGGGATTCCGCTTCTTTGATGCCAATACTTTCTTTATCCACGCTGCTATGTTCCTCTCGTCTGGCGATACGTTCCTTAACCTGTCCCCGTAGAAGGAAATAACAACGGGTGGGTTGGGACTGCCGCATGCGACTATATGGATGCAGGCGTCTCTTCGCAAATCATGACTTATCCACAGTGCATTGCAAACACATCTTGCTATGAGGTCCATTCTACCGCCACTGCCCGGCAGGTCATCTAACGAGAAATCATAACCTGTAACCGCTTTCCTTGCATATAGAATAAATTGTCTCATTGCAAATGTCGGTTTTATAACGCTTAAACCCGCGACAATAGAAGACACATTTGCGGCTTATTCGCTCTTCTCTTCTTTCATAACAGACATGAAACGTTTTGTCACCGCATCTTCGGCAAGTTGTATCAGCGTATCTTTATCCTTTATACCACTGAAAATGCCCAGCGGTAATTGTGCCGCCGCCATTGTGGCGTGCCCGCCTGCAGAACCCATTTCCTCAAACGCATGGGCAAACGCATCACCTATATTCACCCTTATGTCCTTGCTCCTCCCGGAAACGCATATCGTATCCTCGCACAGCCCTATTACAATAGCGGTTGTGATTCCTTCGAGGTTAAGCAGATAATCCGCAGCCTGAGGGATAGCATCCCGATTCACCACCGCACCCACGTTTGTTATCAAATAACTCCCTTTTATCTTTTTGTGTACTATCGCATTACCTATCACGTTTAGCATTTCGGTTGACATAGGTGGCGTTTCTATTTGCTCTAAAAGCTCTTTATCTGCCTTTACGTGGAGGAACGCAGCAGCGGAAAAATCCGACGGATGCGTCTCGCGCTTAAACCCGCTTGTATCCGTTCTTATTCCTTGCAAAAGAGCGGTTGCTAAGATTTTGTCCACTGGTATGCCCAGTTCCTGCAGATACCTCGTCATTATCGTTGAAGTCGCGCCGTTATCTGTTCGAACGTCAAAGAAATCCGCATGTACATTCTCCTTATTATTTCCCACATGATGGTCTATGATGATGTCCACATTACCCTCCGGGGGCGGAGGCAGAAGGTTATTTGCACCCGGAACGGAGGCGTCCATAAGCGCTAACTTTTCATATTCCTTTAATTCTTCCTCACCCTCTATTTGCCTCATCTCTATCCCCAAAATGTTCACAAAAGCTCGATTCACATGGTGCCCTATTTCTCCACGATACAATATATCTGCGGGTACATCCACGTTCTTTGCTATCTGTTTTAGTGCAAGAGCAGAAGCGATTGCATCAGAATCCGGACTGTCGTGAACGACAATACCTAATTTTCCTTTTCCCTTCCCTTTTTTGTTTATCGCTTCTATCACCTCCATTAGTCCTTTCGCCTTGCTCTGAGCCTTCACTCTGTCCAAAGATTCTATCGCCGCTCTTGACACTATATTACGAATGGATAAAGCCACATCAACGCCTAACTCTTCTAAATCTTCTTTATCCCCAGGTTCAATCACCCGCACGATTAGATATGTCTGAGGTAATTCTTCTTTTATGTTTTTCGCTGCTTTCTTGTTCACTTCGCTGCTGTTGCTCAACACAAAAAACGCTTCTGGCTCACCCTCGCTTTTTATCCTGGTAATCTCTTTTGGTTCGCTTATATCCCCAACGAAAGCAACGAAATCCTCCTCCTTCAGCAATTCTACCTTTTTCTCATCCGTATCCACAATGACAACCTCTATCCCCTGCGCTTCCAATTCTTTTGCCACTGCATAGCCTACACTTCCGCAGCCAAAAATTACATGCACTACCTTATCTTTACCATTACCCTTAGCTTTTCCTTTACCTGCCGATTTATGTCCTGTCCCACTTTCTTCTGTGCTCATTTCTGCTTTTTAATTATTCTATTATTGTAATTGGATTTATCCCTTAAACTTCTCCTTTTAAAAACTTTTCTTTTATACTTTATTTAACATGAGGTATAAAACATGGGAACCAACATACAAGGAAATATTGAAGGATTTTGGTTTCGAACGGGAAAATGACGATAGAGCGGCGAGAGAAGCATCCAGGATAATAAGCCATAAAGGCAGTAATGGGGAAGGCACGAAAGAAACGATAAAGAATCTAATAAAAGGGAAAACTGCGATAATCTGTGGCAATGCACCCTGTTTGGAGACGGATATACGCGAAAAAAAGCTTGATAGCGATATTCTTCCTTTTCGCCATAAACCAGTTGTAATAGCAGCAGACGGGGCTACTTCTGTTCTTCTACGCAGTGCGGTGATACCTGATATTGTGGTTACCGACCTCGACGGGACTATTGCAGACATAATATACGCAAACAGGCTTGGCTCGGTAATTGTTGTGCATGCGCACGGGGACAACATAGAGAAGCTGAAGAATGCATTACCCGTATTAAAAGAGAATGTAATATGCACAACGCAGAGCAGACCACTGCGTAACGTTTACAATTTCGGTGGGTTCACGGATGGAGACCGATGTGTGTTTCTGGCGAAGGAATTTGGTGCGGAAAGAATAGAGCTAATAGGTTTTGATTTTGATGATAAAAACGTAAGCGCGAGGAAGAGAAAAAAACTGAAGTGGGCGAAGCGGTTGATTGGAGATGTGTTGTAGAAATATGATGCTTGTTTACCGCAGAGCCCGCAGAGAACGCGGATAGTCAGGATAGGTGTGAGGTTTCAGGTTTGAGGAATTTGACTTACTCGTACCTGACAACTCACACCTCACCTCATATCTTCAATGTCATCTCAGCGCCCTCTGCGTTCTCGGCGGTAAACAAATACGACTAATACACCGGTGCAATCCCCAAAGCCTTTTCCGCTGCATCTATCGTCACATCTATCAGCAACGCCTGCGAAGGGTCATAGCTCCTCTCCATATTCCTCATCTCCGCTGCAGTCATACCAGCACGTATAGCAACCCCCAACTCGTTTACACGTTCCGCAACCCCGGCTTCGCCGACCATTTGCGCTCCTATCAATTTCTTGGTATACGCATCGAAGATCAATTTCAGTGTGAGAGGTGTCGCTCCGGGGAAGTATCTCGCCTTTACGAGTTTCGTTGCCTTACCACTTATTGTTTTTATCCCTGCACGGCTTGCCGCTTCGGTTGTAACACCTACCGAACCTATCAAGACACCTCCGACATCCGCTACTGTGGGTCCAAAACAATACTCGCAGGGAGAATATAAACATGGTTGCCCACTCATGTCGCTGAGTATGTTATCAGCTATAACCGTAGCTTGAGTAACAGCAGTAGATGCGAGCTGATTCAGTCTCGGACGATGTGTGATGCCATCTACAACTTCTGTACAGTCACCAACTGCATATACATTAGTTATATGTCGTCTTCCTTTTTTAACGTGCATTGATCTATCCGTGACTATTCCTCCGCTTTCTCCTGTATCTACTCCCGCTTTCCATGCGAGGCTTATCTCCGGGACCATCCATTTGCCGATTATAACAATATCTGCTGGAATCTCCTCCTTCTTCTCTTCCTTTTCTCCTATCACCACCGATTTCGCCCACCCATCATGCCCTTTTATAGCGGTTATCTCTCTTCTATCAAGAATAAATCTTACGCCGTCTTTCGCCATCCGTTCTTTGACCAGATCGCCCATATCAGGGTCTAAGCTGGAAGGTAGCAAAGAAGGTGGTCCACCATGAACCGTTGTCTCCAATCCTCTCGTTGTGAAGGCGGCTGCAGCTTGCAATCCTATAATACCACGACCTCGAATATAAGCGTTTTTCACTCCCTCCTTATTTAAGGCAGCTTCTATCTTTTTCGCATCATCCTCGTTATTAAACGTGTAAACACCTTCGAGTTTCGTTTCTTTCACGAATTGTTTTCTCCCTGTTGCTATAACGAGAAAATCGTATTTTAGCTCCTCTCCTGTTTTAAGTGCCACACTACTCTCTTCTAAATTTAGCTTCGTTACCTCTGTCGCGGTTCTAAAGTCAACGCCCTGGTCGAGGAAGAACTGCGGCTTATTTATCTCTGTTCTATCTATGTCATACCAGCCACGCAAAGCAAAAGGCAATCCGCAAGTAGATACCCAGCCGCTTTTCTCTCGCTTTAATACCGTGAAGTCCATTCCTTCTTCCACTTCGCTCTTCCTCGCAAGTAAGTTCCTCATCACGTATATCCCGGCAATGCCACCACCAACTATAACAATCTTTTTTACCATTTTTCTCCTCCCCCCTATTTTCAACTTTCGGTATTTAAATTGAAGGCAAAAGCATAAATAATTAGTGGTTTTTTTTTTCTCCGCCATCTCTCCCATGATATCCCACTCTAAACCTCTAATAAACTAAACCGCTAAACCGCTAAATTGAACCACTCTATCGTCCTCCTTAGCCCTTCTTCCAGGCTATGCGCTGGTTCATAGCCCAAATTCTTCTTTGCTTCCGATATATCAGCCAGGGAATGCTTTACATCACCTTCTCTGGGGGCATTATGTATGGACTTTAAATCATTCCCCATGAGCGCCATTATCATATTTGCAAGCTCATTTATGCTTATCCTGTTCCCGTTTGCGATATTATATACGCCCTCGGCATCACTTTTTGCCGCAAGAACATTTGCTTTTACTACGTCTTTCACAAAGGTAAAATCCCGCGTTTGCTCGCCATCTCCGTAAATCACTGGCGGCTTGTTTTCTGAAACGAGGTTTATGAATTTCGGGATAACCGCCGCGTAGTCCGAGTAAGGGTCCTGTCTCGGTCCGTAGACATTGAAATAACGAAGCGAAACGGTTTTTAAGCCGTAAATATCATTAAAAACATTGCAATAATCCTCACCCAGTAGTTTCGTCACTGCATAAGGCGACAACGGATTTGGCGTCATACGCTCCATCTTCGGTAGTTCTGGCGTATCACCGTAAACTGAAGAAGAGGATGCATAAACAACTTTTTTCACGCCGCAATCTCTTGCCGCAACCAAAACGTTCAGTGTTCCGTTTACATTTGCGTTATTAGATGCAATCGGGTCTTTTATACTTCGTGGGACAGAAGGAATCGCAGCCTGGTGGAAAACATAATCCACGCCCTTAAAGACCACTTTCAGCAAATTTAAATCCGTTATGCTGCCCCTAACGAAGTTTATATTTGTACTTTGATCAAATTTTCTTAGATTAGTCATCTTTCCCGTGGATAAATCGTCCACGATAATAATTTCGTTATCCTTTTCCTTTGACAGCTCTTCAGCAATATTTGAGCCTATGAATCCTGCTCCCCCTGTTATGGCTATCTTCATTTGAAACTATTATTTTTTTCTTTTAGCACAAACCTTTTCTTAAAAAGAAAAGCTTTACCAAAAGAACTTATTTGTTTTTAAGTGTCTCTTAAACTTCTGACGACTTCAATGGAGTCAAATTTCACACCCCTCGTCTTTCTCCTTGACTCATCCATCAACTTCAATGCATTCTTTTTCTTCTCTTCCCTCATTTTCTCCTCCACTACTCCTCTTACGAAGCGCCCTGTCCACTTTTATCCCGCCCACATCCTAATAGCAGGTATCCAATCTGTGTACATTTTTCCGTTTGCGTCAATGAATTGTAAGACTTACACAATCTTCAACAAAAACTCATCTTTACTTATCGGCAGGAGTTTTACCGACGATTTCTTTGACACTATTCGCGATAGCGCTTTGGGAAAACGAATCAGGTAATCCCTGCCATCAAAAACTATCTTCATTTCTTCTGCTTCTCTCTCGTCGAGATGCCTCAGTGCGAACTCTCGCTCCAATTTCGATGCGACATCAATATCCAATAACTCTTTACCACATTTCGGGCATTTATACGCATCAACATCCTGAAATAAAATATTCCCTCGTTTCACGTTTACTGTAGTAGGCGCCATTTCAACTTCACAATCAGGGCAATATGCTGGTGTCTTTCTATCAAGTTCTACCACAAACTCGACCTCACCTTTCAAATCTTCCTCCTTTATATCCTCGACTACCCCCATCGTTTACCTTTTCTTCTTCCTTCTATATAAATCTACCTGCCATTTTGTAGATGGATATGCAGTTGTTATCTCCACAGTTCCAGAGCGGTATTTAAAGAATATTGTTACATAGCCTTCGTATGAAAGCCCAATAGCCATATACTGATTGCCTCCAACCTTCTCGATGTAAGGTGCTACGCTCAATACCTCTTTCGCAACCGTGGTTTTTAATCTGTGCTTAGATTCAATCTTCTCCATAATATCAGGTGATATGAGTATTCTCCGAATCAACATAGTAAAAAGTAGGTGTATATTTTTAAAATCATTAAGTTTGCGGTTCGAAACAGCGCATCAAAAATGGTATTTGTTTACCGCCGAGATCATGGAGAGCGCAGAGGATAGCGGTTTAGCATGTTAGTGGTTTAGCTATTCGCTAAAAATCGAGCCTCTAATCCGCTTGAAAGCCCTGAAACCTGACACCTGTTTGGTCTGTGTTAATTAAGCCCTTTCTTGGCTTGCGGGGACGTGGGCAGAGCCCACGAGCGTTAATCTGTGTCAACAATTTATTTTTTCTTGTTTCACTCCACCGTCACACTCTTTGCCAGATTTCTCGGCTTATCTATTTCACATCCTCGCTCCTTTGCCGCCCAGTATGCGAGCAAGTGAAGAGCGACTGTATTGGGAATAGGCGAGAATATTGCACTTGTCCGGGGAACTCTTACCACAGCATCCACGTACTTCTCCACCTCCTCATCCCCTTCCTCAGCTATTGCAATCACCGGTGCCCCTCTTGCCTTTATCTCCTTCACGTTCCCCAGCATCTTCTCATAAACATTCTGCGAAGCTTGCGTAGCGCTTTTGATCAAACTTTTTTTAAAAGGTTGATGCGTTACTATCGCAACTACGGGCGTATCCTCAGTAAGCAGTGCAAAAGGTCCGTGTTTGAGTTCTCCCGCCGCATAACCCTCTGCATGTATGTACGATATCTCTTTCAGTTTTAATGCGCCCTCCAGAGCAATAGGCAGGTTCACACCGCGTCCCACGAAGAACGCATGCTCGTATTTTGAAAGATACCGTGCCTGCTTTTGTATGTTTCCATTTGCTTCGTCAAGCACTAGCTGAGCTATTTGCGGCATTCTCCTCAGTTCTTCGAGATACTCCAAAAACGCCGCCTCGGGTAATTTCGCAAGGGACTTTTGTAACCCCAGCAGATAAAAAATGACTAACTGCGCTACAAAACTTTTTGTCGCGGCAACGCCTATCTCCGGACCTGCCCCCGTGTATATCGTCTCATCGGCAATTCTTGTTGCCGAACTGCCAACGACGTTTGTTATCGCTACCGTTTTACACCCGTATCGCTTCGCTTTTTTCAGTGCCATCAATGTATCCGCGGTCTCCCCGGATTGTGTAATTGCCATTACCGTTACATTCGCCCCGTCCAGCACGAAATCCGAGTAATTGAATTCCGATGCAAATTCAAGTTGAACGGGAACTTTTGCTAAGTTCTCTATTATGTGTTTGCCACACAGAGCGGCATAATAGGACGTACCGCATGCAAGCATCAAGATACTTTTGCCTTTCGTATCTCCTTCAATTCCTAAATCAATCCCCAGCGTTATCTCGTCCCCGGCTAAGTAACCCCGAAGCGTATCCGTAATTGCCTTTGGCTCCTCATGGATTTCTTTCAGCATGAAGTGTTCGTATCCTCCTTTCTCGGCGTCCTCTATCGTCCACGGGATTAATCTTTCTGCTCTCTTTACTTCGGCACCTCCGTTTTCTATGTACACCGAATCGTTCTTCACAACCGCGAGGTCGCCCTCATCCAGATAAATTACCCTGTTCGTTTGCTCAAGCACGGCAGGCACGTCAGAAGCGATGAAGTTTTCACGGTCGCCAACGCCTATAATAAGTGGAGATTCTTTCCTCGCTGCTACTAAACCATCAAAACCCTTTGCCGCAACGATTATCGCATAAGACCCGATCAAACGGGATAAGGTCTCCTTTACCGCTTCTTTTAGTTCCCATTCTACGTCTCCCGAATTTTTTAAACAATGGTTGATCAGGTGCGGTATAACTTCAGTATCAGTTTCTGATACGAACGTGCATCCCAGGCTCAATAGTTCCTCTTTTAGCGATTGGAAGTTCTCGATTATCCCGTTATGTACAACGGCAATCCCGCCTTCGCCATCGAGATGCGGATGTGCATTCGTTTTTGATGGTGCACCGTGTGTCGCCCAGCGGCAATGACCCATTCCAGTGTTTGATGAAATGCTCTTCAAGTAATTTATCTTTTCTATAACATCATCCACTTTCCCTTTATCCTTGTACACTTCAATTCCATTATTCGTTATGCATGCAATTCCTGCCGAATCATACCCGCGATATTCAATCCTTTTCAGCGATTGCAGAATGATTGGCAGCGCATCCCTTTCTCCCACATACCCTACAATTCCGCACATCTTTCTTTTTGTAAATAGCCAGTAGCGAATAGCCAATAGGGACTAGGGAATTTAGCCCAACCCCTAGTGCCTAGTGCCTAGTGGCTATTGCCACCCCTTATACTACCCAGCTTCCGTCCGGTATTTTTCCATTTAGCTCCTTCATTGATTTTATCTTACAATGGTTTCCTATTATCGTCCCCGGGTACGCGATTACATTGCTACCCATCTCGCAATTTTCACCGACCATCGCTCCAACTTTCACGCGGTGATGCTCACCGCCGATTTGTATATCCGCGTCTTCGCTCCGTGCTATGAATCCGCCTTCCGCATACGAGCCCACGTCAAAAATAGAATTCTGAATAGCGGAGAACGAGCCGATTTTTACCATGTCCAACAACAGCGAATTCTTAATTTCTGTAAATGCGCCAATTGTAACGTCGTTTCCTATACTCGTGGATGGGAAAATACACGCATTGGGTCCAATCTCACAATTGTCTCCTATAATAACGGGTCCTTTCACATACGAATTCGCTCTTATCACCGATTTTTTTCCTACGGACACGTGCCCCTCTATTGTCACGCTGCGTTCAATTTTCCCTTCTATCTTTGCCGGGTTCGCTTTCAGGACTATGTCGTTCAAACTCAGGATGTCCCAAGGATAAACGGCATCCAGCCATGCTCCGTGCGTTTCACATGCTTTTACAGGCTTTCCCTGTTGAATCATGCTTCTTAATCCAGACGTCAGGTCTCTATCAATAAATTCGAATACGTCCAAATCTTGAAAAGCGTATATTCCCGTATTTACCAGGTTGCTTATTTCTTCACTGGGTTTCTCTATAATGTCCGTGACCATTCCGTTCTCCACCGTTACAACGCCATGTTTGCTCACGTCCTGCTGCGGTTTTATCAATATCGCAGTTTCGTTTTCATCCGCATTCAGAAGCTCCGAATCGGAAATAGTATCCGCTTCAATTACGTTATCGCCGGACAAAACGAGAAATCGGTCGTCGGTTTTACCTTCTGCCTGCTTCAGTGCGTCCCCAGTTCCAAGCAGGTGTTTCTGAACCACATAATCTATCTCCACGCCTAACTCTTTTCCGTCTTCAAAATAATCCATTATTTTCTCTTTTTTGTAGCCCACGACGAACAAAATCCGCCTTATTCCGTTTCTCTCCAACGCCTCAACCACGTACTGCAGAATCGGCTTGTTCGCTATCTTTATCATCACTTTCGGCTTCGATGCCGTAAACGGTCTCAGCCTTTCCCCTTCACCCGCGGCAAGCACAACCGCCTGTCTAAACGCCATTCTTCTCGTTTCCCCCCTCCCTTCATCGAGGTTTCAGGTTTCAGGGTAATATTCCCTCACACCTAACACCTCATACCTCACACCTAAAATATCATCGAGTCTTTTTCTATATAACCTGTAGCGAAAGCACCAGGTCCAATAAGCGTGTTGTTTCCGATAACCGTGCCCGCATCAATACTTGCGTTTATTCCCGTTTTCACGCCATCGCTTATTATTGCACCAAACTTTCTTCTCCCGGTATCCAGCCCTTTTGTTTTTACGGGAGCATCATCAAACCGGAGATTCGCTATTTTCGTCCCGGCACCTAAATTGCATCGGCATCCGATAACCGAATCACCAACATAGCTGAGGTGCGGGATTTTCGTCCCGTCCATGATAATTGAGTTTTTAATCTCAACTGCACTCCCGATATGGCAGTTATCACCAATAGAAGTATTTGCACGTATATAGCAATTCGGGCCGATTTTACTGTTTTCGCCTATCACCACGGGTCCCTCTATGTATGAACCTGATTTTATCACGGTGTTATCTCCGATAGATACGTCACCTTTTATATTCACATTTTGTTCTTGAATAAGGCTTTCTTTAAAAGTTTTATCAAAAACGCTTCTTCGCAAAACGAAAGTGGTTTTGCACATTAAAAGCTCGTTTGCCGCTAGTAAATCCCAGGGGTAGCTGACATCTACCCAGTGTTCGATGGGCTTCCAGAAGACGTTGTTGTCTTCTTCTATCAGCAACTGTAAAGAATCCGTGAGTTCAAACTCGCCTCTTTTTGATTTAGCCGTTTTTGACAAAGCCTCGAAAATAGATGATTCATTCAAAAGATAAACACCCGCATTTATCAGGTTTGACGGTGGCTCCTTCATCTTTTCGTGTATTTTTGTTATCTTCTCGCCTTCAGTTTCAATAACGCCGTAATCTTCCGGATTTTTTACTTTAATTACTCCAAGTGCGATTTCACTGCTGCTGGCTATGCAAGAAACCCTTTTAATATCCTCTGCGCTTACAATTGTGTCCCCGTTCAGCATAAGAAATTTATCTGTGCCCTTCACCAACGCTTCCGTCTTTCGTAGCGCATCCGCAGTGCCAAGCTGCATTTTTTGCGTTACGTACTGAATATCAACATCCCATCGTTCTCCTTCCTCGAAGTAATCGCGAATGGTTTCATCGTGGTATCCAACGACAAATATAAACTCATTAATCCCTGCTTCTTTCACTTCCATCAGTAAATGCTCGACCAATGGCTTTCCCGCTACGGGGAGCATTACTTTTGGCCTCTCATAGGTAAGTGGTCGCATCCGTTTCCCTTCGCCAGCCGCTAAAATTACCGCTTTCATTTATCGTATCGCTCTCCTAACAATCATTTCTCGAATATCTTGTATGTGTTCAGCCTTATAAATTTTTTGGTCATCAAAATTTTTTATTCAAGTAAGAGTTCACACCAACCCAAGCAATTGCTTATTCCCAATATTCACGTTTTTCAGATGTCTTTTCGCCGCTTCATAGCATCTTCGCACCTGTTCTCTCGGCGTTATCGGCATGTCTCGCATGTGAAAATCAGGATGGAATACAAGAAGTGAATAGGGGATTTCCAGATCAATATTTGCGATAAAACGAGCAATATTTTCCACCTCGAACTCATCTACGTAGAAAGGCACAAGCAAAGTAGTAGCAGTGAGAACAGGCGGATGGGAGCCTTCAAAGAACTCCTCTGCTATCATTTGGAAGTTTTCGTAAGCCCTCTTGTTTGGAACACCGCTAAGCGCTATACTCAAGTCGGGATCAAAGGTTTTGAGGTCGAATTTTACAATTCCACCGCTTCTACGCGAAATCTCTGCTGCGTGCTTCACCAAATTCCTGTTGCCGCAGCCGTTCCATTCCCCGCATATCCTCCCCTTTTTATCCTCTAAAATCCGCTCTGAAGCACGTATTGCAAAAGGAAGTTGTGGCTCGGGGCTTCCACCAAAGAAGCACACGCAATATGCATTATCTTTCCGCAGTACCGTGGAAACAAAATCTTTTACGCTTACAGCCTCAGCAATTCCTAAATCCTTATGCGATGCATTCTGACAGAAAATGCAATCGAAATTGCAACCATAAAAGAATACTGCAATGTTCACTTTTCCGAACTGCGAAGAGCCTGGGCAGAACCAGGCGGCGCAACAGTTAGTCGGCAGTGGGTCAATATATGCATGCATTAGTGCATGGTCATGTGGCGCTAAAGACCGTAATTTCCCGTTTACGTTCTCTTTCAGCCCACAGTAGCTTCTTTCGCATTCTTTCATCACGCACTCATTTGAGCAAAGCGCACATTTTATCCCTCCTTCACTCTTCGGCGGTTCTGCGGGAAGACCATATTCGGCTCTTATCCGTTTATGTGCTTCTTTTGCGTAAAAAATCGCATTTTCTCTAACACTACGTATGCAATCAACACAAACACGCAAAGACTCTGATGCTTTTCGATTTCTGCATATCATGCATTTTTCCATCAGTTACGCTACTTTATTTGTTTTTGCCTGAATAAAATTTTATTTTTCGATTTTGAACTTGTCGTGAATTTTCAATTGTGATTTCTTTTATATAGTCTTATTTTTTCAACTTCACCGGGCTTTTTTTTCCTTCATTCTCAAGATAAAACCAAAAAGCTTTTAAAGCGAAATTATCTTTTTGAAGAATTATAGGTATCTTAATCAAGATAAAAAGGGAAGGCGAAAAAGCGAAGGTAAAACAATAAAAAAAATTAGGTGGTGAAATAAAAATGGAAAAGAAGAGCAGCTTGTTTGCCATCTTGATAGTGTCCCTCTGTATGATAGCAGTAACAATGGCTGTGAATATCCAGCATGATCAAGTGGACAACACGGTGACAGTGCATATACCCGATGCGAACATAACTGCATGGAAGGACGAAAATTGCACAGAGCCACTTGAAGAGATAAAATGGGGAGACATGACATGGGGTGAAAGCAATAGCACCACATTTTACGTAAAGAATGAAGGGTGCGAAGCAGCTTATGCGGAATGGTATGATGACATTGAGAACAAAACAGACGACTATGCTGATTCACACATGGATTGGTATATAACAGAAAAAGCGTGGATATCATGGCATGAGGAGTCGCATGGTCCAACACCTACACTATCATCACAATCAATTCAGCAAAATGTAATAGCACAACAATCGGTAGGACTAGGGGGGGAGTTTAAAAGGGAGTTAAATCGATCACCACAACAAGGACTATCGTTGCCATCAGAGATGTTTATTCCGTCACAACTAATAATAGGGATGGGGACAAGGCCACTACATTTAGAGCCAGGAGAAGTAACGAAGGTGAGATACACGATAGAGGTAGAATCAGGCTGCCCAGAGGACACATACGGCTGGGATCTCATTTTAGGTATCTAAAAGGGATAGGGAATTTATTCTCTATCTTTTTCTTTTTTTGGGGGGAGTACTCTCGGGAATTGTAGCATCAGTAGAACAATAATTCCAAGTTATGTATGATATTACCGTTCATAAAATCTATGCTTACCCACGTCCAGAGACTGGTGGACACACAGAATATGTAAGGATTCATGGAAATGGAACAAATGAAAGTGTAATGGAAGGATTACGTAGGAGACCGACATACTATAACATTTGACGATCCATTCATGTTAGAAGAAAAGATTAATTAAAATGAAAATAAAGAGAAGGCTGAGGTCGAAAAATTGCAGTTGCTGTTCATACATTCGGATTATATAGAATACGAAGCGAAACAGAAGACGCGAGTTGCTGAGCCGATTGACGAATCGAAGAAGCATGAGCGGATAGAAGAGGTGTTAGTCGTTTTCGTTGCCGTAGAACGAGAAGACGAGACAAATGCACGATATGCGGTAGAGAAGGCATTGGAAGAAACCAGTTCGGTGTTCAATAAGGTCGGTGCGGAAAGAATTGTTTTGTATCCGTATGCGCATTTAAGCTCTACGCTGGCTTCACCCGAAATGAGCATGGAGATGTTGAAGGCGATGGAGCGAGATTTGCTTTCTAGTGGTGTGGACGTGAAAAGGGCGCCTTTTGGGTGGTATAAATCCTTTACGCTGCAGTGCAAGGGGCATCCGTTATCCGAACTATCGCGGAAAATAGAGGTTCATGAAGGTAGTGGTGCGGGTGCAGAAGAGAAGGCAGCAGAAAAGCTATCAAAAGCGTTAGAAGCAGAGGAGAAGGCAGAATCTCAGTTCTTCTTTATGGACGACGGAACGGGAGGGAATCTGATACGGGCGGCGGATTTTGAGTTTGAGTCTGGTATTGAAGAACGAGCGAATTTGCAGAAGTTCTTCCTGTATGAGAGTGAGAAAAGAAGAGCAGTGGACCGGATACCGCCGCATGTGGAGCTTATGAAACGGTTAGAAATAGCGGATTACGAGCCCTCTTCAGACCCCGGGAATTTGAGGTTCTATCCCAAAGGTAAGTTGATAAAGAGCCTATTGGAGAACCACGTAAGGAATTCAGTGGCTGAATACGGTGCAGTAGAAGTAGAGACACCCATAATGTATAGTACGGAGCACCCATCGCTGAAAGATTACCTCGAGCGGTTTCCTGCGAGACAGTATTCAATGGCAGGTAAGAAAGGCAAACCGGATTTGTTCTTACGCTTTTCCGCGTGCTTCGGGCAGTTCCTTATGAGCAAGGACATGAGCATATCGTACAAAAACTTACCATTGAAGATGTTCGAGCTCGCTTCATCTTTCAGACGCGAAAAGCGCGGTGAACTCGTGGGGCTTCGCCGATTAAGAAAGTTCACGATGCCCGACATGCATACGCTCTGCAAAGATATGGGTGAAGCATTAGAGGAATTCAAGAAGCAGTACGAGCTGTGCATTCATGTTTTAGATGGTATAGGGTTTTCCATGCGGGACTACGAAGTTGCGATACGATTCACACGGGAATTCTATGACGACACAGCAAACAAGGAGTTTATAGAGGAACTGGTAAGAATAGCAGGTAAACCCGTGCTGATAGAGCGCTGGGACCAGCGGTTTTTCTATTTCGTGCTTAAGTTCGAGTTCAATTTTGTGGATGCGCTTGGTAAGGCGTCGGCTCTGTCCACCGTGCAGATAGACGTGGAGAATGCGGAACGATATGGCATAAAATACGTGGATGCGAACGGCGAGGAAAAAAGCCCTATTATTCTTCACTGCTCGCCAAGCGGGGCGATAGAACGATGCATGTATGCGTTATTAGAGCGTGCGTATTTAGAAAAGGAACGAGGAGTTCTGCCGATGCTCCCTCTGTGGCTCTCTCCTACGCAGTTGAGAATAATCCCCGTAGCGGAACGGCATTTGGAATATATCGAGGGGATTCTACCGGTGCTGAACGGGATAAGGGCGGATGTTGACGACCGTGAGGAGACGGTGTCGAAAAAGATAAGGGATGCGGGTCGTGACTGGATTCCTTACGTTGCCGTGGTGGGTGATAAGGAAGTGGAGAAGAACACGTTGAGTGTTACGATACGAGAAGAATCAAGCAAAGGGAAGAAAAAACCAGAGGAAATGGATGTTTACGCATTGAAAAATATGATTGAACAAGTTATAAAGAGTAAACCATTCCGCGAATTGGCTCTCTCTTATAAGTTGTCAGAACGGGCGAAGTTCGTGGGTGGGTGAAGTTATTTCTTTTATTTTCTCAACCAGCAGATATAATTTCAACCCGTAAGATTAATCCCGGATAAAGGATGCAGCTTTAAAACAGCCGAGTTTCGGGGGTTCTCCAGCCTGCTCCTCCAACTCATCCACCGTATATTATCTCCGTCTTTTCAGAGCGTCCAAATCGCCATCTTTCCCGTGTTTCACCTCCAATTTATTGCGGGATTAACTATCGTAACCTTTTGACGGTTTTCCATGAATGTCTCACGTAAGCAGGAAGTTCCGCTTTTTCTTTTACCAATTCGTTCAGGAATTGAATGGTTTTTGGGTCTGCGGGGTATCCACTGCCTATCTCCATCCCTATTTCCGCTTCAAGCTGCCTTATTGACCTATCCCTGTGCACTTTTGCAATTATTGACGCTGCACTGACCACGGGGTAACGTACGTCTGCTTTAAACTCAGAAATTATTTCTATTTCCGTTTTCCTTCCACCGCCCCTTCCCTTCTCGTAGCCCGATTTGAGATTCACTGCGAATCTATCGGGATTGACATCTGCTGCGTCAACGAACGCCCTATCAGGCTGTAGATGTATAAGTACAGCAGAAAAAAGTTCAACCATAATTGCATTTAACGTATGCCTTTTTCTACCCTCGTCTATTTCGTTTGCCGTAAATTCGAGGACATAAACCTCAGTTGAGGCTTCTATACGTTCCGCCAGATATTCTCGCTTTGAAGGACTCAGTTGCTTCGAATCCTTTACGTCCAGCGTTTCCAACCCCTCAAAATTCAATACCCCCGCAACAAACATAGACCCTATTACGGGCCCCTTTCCCGCTTCGTCAATCCCTACCTCCCGTAGTTCCATTTTTTTTATTGTATATAAAGTATATCTCCCTTCTATTTAGGACGCAGATTTACGCGGATTTACGCAGAAAACTATTTTATTGAAATTCTGCTTATCTGCGTCCGATTATCAGAAATTATTTTTTCTTGTTACCTATTCCAGTTCCAGCAAATCGTTATACGCTGAGGTAGCAGCGATAGCGCCTTCTGCACACGCCACCACCACCTGTCTCACGCCACCTGTTATGTCTCCCGCGGCATATACCCTCTCGATGTTCGTCCTCTGGTTTTTATCCGTGATTATGTAGCCGTTTTTATCGCATTTGATTCCTATTTGTGCTGCCAAATCATTTATCGGCTCTTCGCCGACGGATATAAACACACCTTCTACGGGGAACTCATCTTCAATCTCTTTCTTTTTATCATATTTAACAACGCTCCTCACGGCTTTATCCCCTTTTATCTCTTTCACCACGGAATTCCACAAGACAGGCACACCGACCTCTTCCAACTTGTTTTGTAAATACGGCTCCGCCCTAAGCTTATCTCTTCTATGAATCAGCGTCACGGCACAACCGATATGTTTCAGGTATAAAGCTTCTCTAACGGCTGAGTCGCCACCGCCGACCACTATTACCGACTTACCTCGGAAAAAGAAGCCGTCACAGGTAGCACAATAGGATATCCCACGCCCTAAAAATTCGTCTTCACCTCTGGCATCCAGTTTCCTGTGTTTGGTTCCCGTGCTTAGTATCGCCGTTTTTGTGACATAAGAGCCTTTTTCCGTAACTATCCGCATATTTTTCCCGTTTTCTTTTCCTCTCGTTTCCATCGTTTTTACCTTTTCCAGCTCTTTTATCTCCACATATTCTGACGCCTGCTCTTTCATCTTTTCTGCCAATTCCATGCCACATACACGCGTGAATCCGGGATAATTCTCTATCTCCGGCGCCTCATTGGATAATCCGCCGCTTATTCCTTTCTCAACCACTAATGTTTTTAGTCCGCTCCTCGCACCATACATCCCTGCCGTCATTCCCGCGGGTCCCGCGCCAACGACAATCAAATCGTAATTCTTATCTCTCTTCATTCCTTATATGTAAAATATAAAGAACTTCATTTTATTTAATTTTATAAACACATGAAAACTTTGTTATAATAATTAAAAGTACCATATTATCTCACAGGGGCCCGTGGTCTAGTTGGAATGACGTCGCCTTGACAAGGCGGAGGTCATGCGTTCGAATCGCATCGGGCCCATTGCTTGGACAGTAGGGGATAGGGTTTAATCCTGATATAAATGTGAGACACGTAATCGGTTATAATTAAGTGCCCGTATACTAATATAAGAGTTAAGGAATAAATAATTTCAGGGGCTGTAAGGTAGCCAGGCCATCCTCCCAGCTCGGGGAGCTGGTAACCGGAGTTCAAATCTCCGCAGCCCCATACCCATACTGCTCTTGAGAATAGACGAGGAAATGCAATTAAAAGAAGTGAAAGGCATCAGGATAGGCAAATGCGAGGTTTCTACTCACGACTCCGAAAACACTGTAAGGGCTTGTATGAGTGTAGATGACCTCGTAAGTGCGTTTGGAGGCTGCGCATTCGGTGCCGGCAGATTAGCAATAGCGGCGGACATATACGAAGAAATGCAGACGGATGAAACGACAAAATTCATCGGTATTGCTGGTGCTCTGGTTCCTGCAGGAATGCGAAATGTGATAGCAGAGATGGTGCGAGAGCGAGAGGTGGACGTGGTGGTAGCAACGGGTGCAAACCTCGTGCACGACATTATAGAAGCGCTTGGCAACCATCACTATAAGATAGACGTGGAAGATGGTTCCGGTCTGGCGGCAGGTGCAGAGACGAATGCCGGGATGGTGCCTGAGACGGAAACTAAAACTGAAACTGAAACCCCAACACCGATAGACGATATATGGCTGAGAGAGCAGGGGTTGGAGCGAATATACGACGTAATAGTGCATGAGGAAGCGTTCGCAAGGTTAGAAGCGTTTTTAAGAACGGTTTTTGATAAACTCGATTGCGAGAACCATGAGGGGGGTTACAGCATAAGAGAGCTGACAAAAGCGATAGGCGAAAACCTCGCGGACCGCGATTCTATACTGAGAGCCGCAGTGGACAGTGACGTTCCCGTATTTTGTCCCGCAATTGCTGATTCTATGATTGGGCTACATGCATGGATATATAAACAAACGTGTCCATTAAAGGTGGATGCGTTCAGCGATATGAAAGAGTTAGTGGATATTTTCTGCGATGCGAAGCGTACGGGTGCGATAATACTCGGTGGCGGTGTGCCAAAGAACTTTATATTCCAGACTGCATTGATTGCGCCACCAGGAGAACAGGGACAAGAGGGATTTGATTACGCTATCCAGATAACTACCGATACGCCAGAGAACGGCGGATTGAGCGGTGCAACGTTAGAAGAAGCGAAATCATGGGGTAAAGTAGGAGCGAAAGCGAAAGCAGTTACCGTTTATTGTGATGCTACAATCGCATTGCCCGTGATCGTGGCTGCGGTGCGCGAGAGGATTGCAAGGCGGGCGGCGTTAGGGCGAGAAGATGACTGAGAACATTATATAAGAAGATTTTGAGGGCTTCTGCAAATAAGAGATATGACATTGTGATATTCAACGAGATTCCCGGGTATCTAAGGGGAGAGATACTGGAAAATAACGAGGTACTTTATGCTGAGAACGCGGATGAACTGGATTTTTGGCTGTATAAACAATCGAAGATATGGAACGGGATGAAAAGGAGGCAGCGTTTGGTATCTGCTGATGATTTAATCGAAAGATTGAAATTGAGAGAAAAGGAATTGACGAGAGTATGAAAATAGAAGTGTATTGTGATGCTACAATCGCATTGCCGATAATCGTGGCTGCGGTGCGAGAGAGAATCGCAGGATGACTTTAAAAATCATATTGAGGCGAGTTTTTTCAGTCCATTTCACCAAAGAATTGATCTAAACCGCCCCTCCAGTAATATTCGTCTAATCTTGGCGATTGATGGTATATCACTTTATCTTCGTGTTTTTTTATTAGCTTATGTATCTTATTGATTGATCTTCTGTCTCCTTCTCCCCACTTTGACCAAAAACACTTAACTATTCCATGCCACACATTGCTTCCAATATAAGATAAATAAAAATCATGCCAAGAATTTTCTGTATTAAAGTTAACAAATTCTAACACTCTAACATTCTTTCCATCTATTGGATCTCTGGCTAATGCTCCGAAAAAAAGTGTTCTAAAAACATCTTCTCCCCCGCGAGTATAACTTGGAACTGTGGCTATTAATATATTAAGAGGGTCATCGGGAGTGAAACCAAAAACGCTCTTAATGTCATTTTCTAATCTTTCTAAGTCCTGAAATCTTCTAATCCGTCTATTTTGGATTATCTTTGATTCAAACGACTTCAACACAGATTCTTCTTCATCTTCTGAGATTTCTACCCCTAATACATTTTTATAGAGTTTTTTGGAAACAATATAGAAGTCCCCCAACACTTTATTTGAAACAGATAATACTTTTGGATCGTGATACAAATTATTTCTTGTGTTATGATACATCTGGATATCATCAATAATATCTCCTTCAATTAGACCCTGCTTGTTGATTCTTTTAATAAGTTCCAAAAATGATATTTTTTCTTCAATCTTCTGTTTTAATCTATTCTGAATAAAATATCTCAAAAATAATTCATTTGAATTATCGATTAAAATAAATGCATTCCTCTTTGCCACATCATTTTCTAATTCCATAAGTAATTTAGATACTTTCAGCCCTTCTTTTATCTCTAAAAACCAACGAGGTCCTTCCATTCGATCACCCCCGATATATACCTCTTCAACCACTCCCCATCCCTGCCCTCTGACCCGTGATAGCAACTCTGTGCTCACAGGTGATCCAAGCACTCAGTCAATCTTTCTCTTTTTGTATTTTGACATTGGGATTTTGCATTCACGATTATTCTTATTCTCCCGCTTTCCTATATTTCGGATGATACTTCTTTATTATATGCTCATCAATCCTCTTAAGCTCTCCTTCCGGCAACGTCGCCAGCAAATCCCAACCGATACTCAACGTCTCTTCAATGCTCCTGTCCTCGTTTCTGTCCTGTGTAACAAACCGCTTCTCAAACTCATCTGCGAACTCCAGATATTTCCTGTCTCTACTTGTCAACGCCTCCTCACCCACGACCGCAACCAGGTCACGCATGTCCCTGCCTTCTGCATAACCCGCATAAAGCTGATTCGACACGCCTGCATGGTCTTCTCTCGTTCTTTCAGGTCCTATTCCCTCATCCATCAACCTTGACAGCGACGGTAAAACGTCCACAGGTGGATATATACCTCGTCTGTGCAGGTCGCGAGAAAGAACAAACTGTCCCTCGGTGATATACCCCGTAAGGTCGGGTATAGGATGCGTTATGTCGTCATCCGGCATGCTCAGAATAGGTATTTGTGTAATCGACCCTTTTCGACCTTTTATCCGACCTGCGCGTTCGTAATTCATTGATAAATCGGTGTACATGTATCCAGGATAGCCTCTTCTCCCCGGGACCTCCTCGCGTGCCGCAGCTATTTCACGCAGTGCTTCGCAGTAATTTGTCATATCCGTGAGAATAACGAGAATGTGCATATCGTGTTCGTAAGCGAGGAACTCCGCGGTTGTCAATGCCATCCTCGGCGTTATCACTCGCTCAATTGCAGGGTCGTCCGCTAAATTAAGAAATGCAACTATTCTTTCGATCGCGCCCGTGCGTTCAAAATCACGCATGAAAAATGAAGCTTCCTCGTGTGTAATTCCCATCGCGGCGAACACAACGGAGAACGGCTCTCCAGTGCCCAGTACCTTCGCCTGTCTCGCTATCTGCGCGGCAAGGGCATTGTGCGGCATTCCCGCACCGGAGAATATCGGCAATTTCTGCCCGCGCACTAATGTGTTCATGCCGTCAATAGTGGAAATGCCGGTTTGAATGAACTCGCGTGGATAATCCCGTGCAGTAGGGTTTATTGCTGCGCCTGTAACAGACAGCCGATCTTCGGGTATCACTTCCGGTCCGCCGTCAATTGGTCTGCCCAGGCCATCAAAAAAACGACCCAACATATCTTGCGAAACGCTTATCCGCATTATATCCCCCGTAAATCGTACCTTCGTCTTTGCCGTGTCTATTCCCGAAGTGCCTTCAAAGACCTGAACCACTGCAAGCCTTTTACTCGCTTCCAACACCTGCCCGGTCTTTTCTTCTCCTCCCGGCGTAACTATCTTCACTACTTCTCCATACGAAACGCCCTCTACGCCTTCTACAACAATCAAAGGACCTGCTGCTTCTCTTATAGTTGTGTATTCACGTGCAGAAGTATCTATCGCCATTTCTTTTCACCTCTTTTTTAATTAGCATTATAATCAACCCGCTTTTAATTTAACCTTTATCGCTTCAAACTCATCTTTCATATCCTTCATTATCTGCTCGTATTTCCCCCGGAAATCTTCATTTGGCACATATTTCATCCTCGCTATCGCATCCTTTATTCGCATCCCCTCCAGTTTCTCTACCCGTGTGCCGCTCTCTATCGCGTCCATTGCACCGTCATACCACTGAAGAACGATTTTTGCCATCAGATATTGCTTTTCCAGCGAGCAGAAAGAATCTATCTCGTGGTATGCGTTTTGTTGCAAGAAATCCTCCCTTATCATACGAGCAACTTCCAATGTTCCTCTTTCTCGCGGTGGCAGTGCATCCGCACCAACGAGCTGGACTATCTCCTGCAGTTCTGCCTCCTTTTGCAATAGCCCCATCATTTCCTCTCGCTGCTCCGTGAAATCGGGCGCCGCAGACTTCGCAAACCACTCGCGGAGGCTACCTAAATAGAGTGAATAGCTACGCAACCAGCTTATAGCGGGGAAATGCCTTCTATCTGCTAAAGATGAATCAAGAGCCCAGAAATCGCCCACCACTCGCAATGTGTTCTGCGTCACGGGCTCCGAGAAATCACCTCCTGGTGGCGATACTGCTCCCACTACCGTTACGGAACCTATTCTTTCCTCTGAATCGGGACATAAAGTCTTTACCCTGCCTGCACGTTCATAGAAATCCGCTAATCTCGTGGCTAAATACGCTGGATAACCTTCCTCTCCCGGCATCTCCTCCAATCTACCCGATATCTCTCGTAGTGCTTCCGCCCATCTTGACGTGGAATCCGCCTGTATCGCCGCGTCATAGCCCATATCCCGATAATACTCAGCGAGCGTTATTCCAGTGTAAATAGACGCTTCTCGTGCTGCAACGGGCATATTAGATGTATTTGCAATGAGCGTTGACCGTTCCATCAGCGTTTCACCACTATAAGGGTCAATAAGCTTCGGGAAATCCTCTAAAACCTCTGTCATTTCGTTACCCCGCTCTCCACAACCGATATACACAATGACTTGTGAGTCCGCCCATCTCGCTAATTGGTGCTGCATTACCGTTTTCCCGGTCCCGAACCCACCGGGAATGGCTCCTGTGCCTCCTTTTGCGATTGGGAAGAAAGTATCATTAATACGCTGCCCGGTCAACAAAGGCACCTCAGGGTCTAATTTCTCCTTGTAGGGTCTTCCTTTCCTCACTGGCCATTTCTGCATGAGTTTCAACTCCACATCCTCTCCTTCCGTTTGTACCCTCGCTATAGTATCTTGAACGGTAAAATCACCTTCTTTTAACTCTAAAAGCTTCCCGTGCACTCCAGGCGGCACGAGAATTTTATGGGTTATCACTTTTGTTTCTTGAACCTCACCCAAAATAACTCCACCTACTATCTCTTTACCCTCCTCTGCCGTGGGCACCGGAGTGAATTTCCATTTCTTCGCTCGGTCGAGCGCATCTACGGACACCCCCCTTTCTACATAGTCCCCCACCTTTTCCTTTATAGCTTTCAGTGGTCTCTGCACACCATCATAAAAATTCTTCAGTATTCCCGGCCCGAGTTCAACGGATAAGGGTGCTTTTGTCCGTATCACCGGCTCACCGGGCTTCAAGCCTGTTGTATCCTCATATACCTGAACATACGCAGAATCGCCATCCAACCTAATCGTTTCACCCAGTAACCCCTCTTCCCCCACTTTTATCACTTCGTACATCTCGCAGCCACGAATCTTATCTGCAACAACTAACGGACCTGTAATTTTTGCTATCAATCCCTTTTCTCCCATTTTTTTCTCCCTCTCTACTTATCCTTTCTAATGCTTCATCCTTTTTAACTTGAACTTGACGAGATAAGAAAATTTATCACGCCAAAACCTT
>QBUL01000168.1 GCA_013180605.1 Candidatus Methanophagaceae archaeon GoMg1
TTGTGAATTCTCGTGGTTTATTAATTGCAATTTGTTACTGGAATGACTATAAATCATGCAAGACTTTCACCCGCAGCTTTGAGAAATCCTCTTTTATCTCCACCTGAAAGCCCATCCCGGCGAAGATTTCCTCAAGTTCGGTTTTAACGAATTTCTTTGGCACATCAGAACCCAAAACCAGCGTGAAGTCGCTTTTGGATGTTTTACGTAATTTAAAAAAGTTGCAAGTTTCGAGTCGTTTTAGTATATATTCTGCACGGTAGAATTTATGTTTGAACTGCTCGGCATGCGCCTGGCACACTTCACGATGCAAGTCCCAGAACCGTTCCTTATCGGGATGCGAATCAACAAAGCTCAAGAATAAGAGCCAGTGGTCAACGTCCAGGATGATGTGTTCGCCAGCCGAAAGCATCTCAGCATGCGTGTAAACCTTCTTATCTTCAATGGATTCAAACAGCGTTTTGTGTTTGCTGTAAAACTTTAACGCTTCTCGCATCAGCTCGCTTTGCGATATTCCCAAATCATCCCTCATCTTCTTGAACACCTTGAAGGTGTCTTCATCCATAGCGACTGTGATTCTTTCCGGCGCTTTCATAACACTTTTTCTTTTTAGAAAAAACTTTTTTGCTTCGCAAAAACCTTTACTAAAAATACACGTTTCTTTGGTAAAGCTTTCTTTTCTAAAGAAAGGTTTGTACTAAAAGAAAAACTTTATGAATGTTTTTAGTCAAGGTTTTTACTAAGCCCTTACAGGGCTTGCGGGGTCGTGGGGCGGAGCCCCACATAGGTAAAAAAGTTGTTGGTAAAGGTTTTCTTTTTGAAAGAAAGGTTTATTTATAAATAAAAAGATTAGAACTACTTTTTCTTATTTTTTGTGAATCTTTGTGCAGAGTTCTCAAATAGTCTAATAAGGGGTGTTTAAGTAACTTTAGAGTAGGTGGAATAAAATGAGACAAATAGCAATCTATGGAAAAGGAGGCATTGGCAAGTCCACGACAACGCAGAACCTGACCGCGGCACTTTCAACGATGGACAAGCGCATCCTGCAGATTGGGTGCGACCCAAAGGCGGATTCGACAAGGATGCTTGTGGGCGGTAAGAGGCAGCCGACGGTGCTTGATACCTTACGGGAAGTGGGAACGGAGAACGTGACACTGGAAGAAGTCGTGCACACCGGATTTGGCGGTATAAAATGCGTGGAAGCAGGAGGTCCCGAGCCAGGCGTTGGCTGTGCAGGAAGAGGAGTGATTACGGCGATAAATCTGCTGGAAGAGCTTGGAGCATACACGGACGATCTAGACTTCGTGTTCTATGACGTACTGGGAGACGTGGTCTGCGGTGGCTTTGCGATGCCGATGCGGGAAGGCAAGGCACGCGAGATATACATTGTGGCTTCTGGTGAGATGATGGCGCTTTACGCGGCAAACAACATCTGCAAGGCAATCGTCAGATTTGCAAAGCAGAGCGGTATTCGGCTCGGTGGTATAATCTGCAACAGCCGAAAGGTGGACAACGAACATGAGCTACTAACTGTGTTTTCAGAGCGCATTGGAAGCCGTCTGGTTTATTTCGTACCACGGGACAACATTGTGCAGCGAGCAGAGATCAACAAAAAGACCGTGATAGAATATGCCCCGGAATCGAATCAGGCGGGCGAGTATCTTCAATTGGCTAAGAACGTCATAGAAAATGACAATTTTGTGATTCCCCGCCCGCTTGAATACGAAGAACTTGAGGAGTTGATGATGGAGTCCGGTGTGTTAGCATGAAAATGATAAGGGCGATTGTAAGACCTGAGAAGGTGGAAGAAGTGGTGGACAGTCTGGAGAAGGAAGGTTTTGTCGCACTCACGAAGCTCGATGTGTTCGGACGGGGAAAGCAAAAAGGGATTCAAATAGGTCCAACGAAGTATGATGAGCTTCCAAAGGTGATGCTGATGTTAGTGATCGAAGATGGCGATGTGGAAACGGTGATGGATACGATTCAGGAGAGTGCGCGGACCGGCAGTTTCGGCGATGGTAAGATATTCATGACTGAAGTCGAGGAAACGTACACGATAAGAACAGGCGAGAAGGGGATTTGAGATGAAAGAAGTAATTGCGATAATCCGGATGAATGCAATACAGAAGACGAAGAGGGCAGTTGCAGATGTCGGCTCCCCTTCAGCCACGGTAGAGAGGGTATTTGGAAGGGGGAAACAAAAGGGGCTGCATCTCTTCCCCCCTGCCAATATCAATCCTGAGGATAGCAAGGGTAATGGGATGAGATATATTCCAAAGAGAATGCTCACAATGGTCGTGCCAGACGATAAAGTTGGACAGGTCATCGAGACAATCATGGAAACAAATAGAACAGGGATGATAGGCGATGGTCGGATATTTGTATGCCCTGTGAAGGAAGCTATCAGGATAAGGACCGGAGAACGCGGCGAGGAGGCGATTTGATCTATGCCATTAACTCTTTTAAAGTCGGATAAAGCCATACCAGAACGAGAAAAGCACACATATATCAAAGCTGCATCAGAGAATATTCTGCCGCTGTCGAATGTTCAGACGACACCGGGGGATTTCACCGAGCGTGGCTGCACGTATGCAGGTTGCCTGGGTGTTGTGTGCGGTCCGATAAAGGATGTGATTCATTTAGTGCACGGACCAATCGGCTGCGCTTACTGGACATGGGGCGGAGGCACGAGGCAGAACCTGTCGGACAATCCAGGCTTCCATCGCAAATATTGCTTCTCCACGGACATGCAGGAAGATAACATCATCTTCGGCGGTGAAGATAAACTCTATGAATCCATATTAGAGGCGCACGAGGAATTCCCTGAGGCGAAGGGCGTATTCGTCTATGCAACTTGCGCAATCGGACTTATCGGAGATGACCTCAAGGGCGTATGCAAGCGTGCAGAGGATGAAATAGGAATAAGGGTTATTCCATTCAACTGCGAGGGTTTTAGAGGTTGCAGTCAATCGCTTGGGCATCACATAGCAAATGACACGCTCTTTGAGCGAGTGGTGGGCACAAAGGAGCCCGAATACCTGACTGATTACGACATGAACATCATTGGTGACTACAATATCCAGGGCGACCTCTGGGAGATAATGCCGCTATTTGAGCGCATGGGGATTAGAATCCTGTCCACATTCACGGGAAACGCTTCGGTTGATGATATTGCGCAGGCACACCGAGCAAAGCTCAATCTGATGCACTGTCAGCGGTCCACGCCGTATATCTGTAAACGAATGGAGGAAAAATACGGTATTCCCGTCTTGAAGGCGTCACTGTTTGGAGTAGAACAGACTTCAAAGGCATTGAGAGACGTTGCAGCCTTTTTTGGCTTGGGTGACAAAGCAGAAGAGATAATCAAAGAAGAAGTGTCAAAAGTAGCGCCGAAAATCGAGGAATATAAAACAAAATTTGAGGGGAAACGCGTTTTCATTTATCAGGGTGCGCCACGAGCATGGCATTGGGTCAATATGTTCCGAGAGCTCGGAGTAGAAACGATTGCCGCCGCTACGACCTTCGGACACGAGGATGATTATGCAAAGATTTGTGAGCGTGTGAATGACGGTGCGCTGGTGATTGACAATCCGAACTCACTCGAACTGGAGGAGATTCTGACCGACTTGAAGCCTGACCTGTTCATTTCAGGGCTCAAGGAGAAATATCTCTCTTATAAGCTCGGCGTGCCATTCATAAACGGGCATTCTTATGAGAAGGGACCTTATGCGGTCTATTCAGGATTCTTGAACTTCGCAAGAGACGTCGAGAAGACGCTGTTCGCACCGGTGTGGGGTTTGATAAGGAGGGGGAAAGATGCGTAGCGTGACGATTAATCCGGCAAAGATGTGCCAGCCGATTGGTGCAATGTACGCGCTCTTTGGCGTTCACGCCGCAGTTCCGCTCGTTCACGGGTCTCAGGGCTGCACGGCGTATCCGATGCGGATGTTCAACCGTCATTTCGGGGAGCTCGTGCAGGTGGCGGTGAGTTCGCTCGGTGAAGATGCATCTGTATTTGGAGGGAAGAAGAATTTAGTAGCGTCAATAGAGAACATAATTGCGAGGCGGCATCCGGCGCTCATAGGCGTGATTACTACCTGCCTCTCGGAGACTATAGGCGATGACATAGATGGAATCATCAGAGAAGGTAATTTCGAAGAATCTAAGGTGGTCCCAATCCACACGCCGAGCTATGTGGGGTCTCACGTCACGGGATATGACAACGCACTGAAAGCGCTTGTAACCAGTCTTTCCGTAGAACCGGACTCAGATAACGCAAAGTTGAATATCCTACCGGGAATGGTGAACCCGGGCGATATCCTGGAGATAAAGCAGATGCTCGACTCAATGAACGTATCACACACGATTCTGAGCGACATTTCGGAGACACTCAATGCCCCTCTTATGCTGCCAAAGCCACCTTTTCCCAGGGGTGGAACATCGGTGGGTGCAATAGAGGATTGTGCAAATGCGTGTGGCGTTATTTCATTGTGCGAGCATGCGGGTGGTTCTGCCGCTGTATTCCTGAAGGGTAAATACGGGATGGCAGCAGATACGATCTGCCCGATTGGGGTTGCGAATACAGACCGATTTCTGGATGCTGTCTGCGATATGACCGGTGCGGAGATACCATATTCGCTTGAGCAGGAACGTGGAAGGCTCATTGATGCGATGGTAGACGTGCATATGAAGACATGCGGCAAGCGAGCTGCTATATTCGCCGATCCTGATATCGCACTTGCACTTGCAGAGTTCGTGACAGAACTGGGTATGGAGCCGGTCATCGTTTCGAGCAGCACAGCGAGCAGGAAGTTTTTACAGAAGGCGAAATCGGTAACTGACGGTGGCGAGATATTGAATGGGCGCGATTTGTACGAGTTGCATCGCGTAGTGAAAGACAAAGAGGTAGATATTCTGTTTGGAAATACAAAATGCACGCCGATTGCTAAGGACGAGGACATTGCATTCGTTAGATGCGGATTCCCGGTCTACGACAGAGTTGGATACCACAGATATGGTATCATGGGGTATCACGGGGGGATGTATCTTACGGATATGATAACAAATGCGATTTTGGAATGGGGGGAGAGGTAAGGAGGTGATAGCTATAATTCCTCCCCTCTAATTGCATGTTTTTCGTTATGCTTTTTAATCTTTTTAGGAACAAGTGACGTGAATTATAGCAGCAACTTTTTTTGTTTTGGTAAGCTGATTAAATTTATCTCTTATATCTTGTGTATCGCCTTCTACTATTTCTATCCCTTTCTTTTCTAACTCTGCTCTTGCATCATCGCTTAAACTTGCCATCCCGCTTGTGCCTTTTCCAATAACTACTACGTCTGGGTTTTCTTTTAGCACACGTTCAACTTGCTCTTTTGTAAAAGTATGACCATATTCCCTTTCCTCAATTTTACCAGAAGGAAATATATAAACATCATGGTTATAAGTCACACCATTTATTGTAATTGATCCATAAACCGATGAGTTTATTTCAACCATAATAAAAAATTAAATAGTCCGTATATAAATATTTTAAATCTTCCAACGCAACCGGGTGCGCCCCCGCGGCACTGAGTCATAATATTGACGGATTTTGGAATGGCCGTTTCGAGCAGCACAGCGAGCAGGAAGTTTTTACAGAAGGCGAAATCGGTAACTGACGGTGGCGAGATATTGAACGGGCGCGATTTGTACGAGTTGCAGCGTGCTGTGAAGAGCAAAGAGGTGGATATTCTGTTTGGAAATACGAAATGCACGCCGATTGCTAAGGATGAGGACGTTGCGTTCGTCAGATGCGGGTTCCCGGTCTATGATAGGGTTGGATACCACAGATACGGCATTATGGGGTATCACGGGAGGATGTATCTTACGGATATGATTACAAATGCGATTCTGGAGTGGGGGGAGAGGGGGTGAGGTATATGATTCCTCTCCTTTCTAATCGTATAATTTTTCTACTTTATAGTTTTGCAAATTTCGGGTAGCGTTCCCAGCATATACGATGTTACGGCCTTAGGGTGCAATCTACTAAAAGATAAGTCATCAACCCATAGCGTATATGCTGTGCTAAGAGAAGTCTGGCTGATTTCAATTCGTTTTGCCTTTCTCTGTTAGATTCCAGCCCACTTGTCCACAGTTGCAGCGAGCGCTCACGGGCTTTATACCTGTCATGGCAAGACGCAGCATCCCACCGCATTTGCTACATACAAACAGACCACACAGGTCTCGAAACGCGTCTACGACAGGTCGGAAGTCATTCTCCGAAAAATTGGCCCAGTTGTTGTAGTGAACGTTGGCATTCACGGCCCATTGTTCCGCGTATGTACGTTTATAAATCTCACTTCTGATGCTATCTATCTCCTCAAACTCAATTTGACGTTCACCGTCACCCCACGAAATAGCGGTCTTGCGGGCTTTTTTTACTATTTCACGGTATTGATCCATTGCCGGTAATAAGAAGTCCCCTAACACCCTCCGTCCATTCAGTTTGTATGTTACTCGTACTCGAAGTGCATCACACACCATCTCAAAGAACTGTTCCAATCTCCTGCGCAGCCGGGCAGCTGCATTTGGGACATCATTCCTTTAAAGGTCTTCCTCTATCCGTTCCCACATATCCACTTCGTAGCCCACCTGCGGGCCAGTCTCAACGTGCCAGTTGTAAAATTCAACAGTACCTCGCGAGTCTATGATGCCTTCGCTTTTGAGTTGATTCGCCCATGTCTTGTCGTGAGTTGTGATGAGAAATTGTCGAGTGGGGAAGGAAGTTGCTATAAGGCGACAAAGCTCTCTTCGATGGTCGGTGTCAACGGACATCACTACATCGTCCAGAATGATTAAATCAATCAAACCTTTGGTCAAATGCTCAGCTAAAGCCAAATACAGGCAAAGACCCATGCTATCTTGATGGCCTTCACTGTGAAGGGCAAGTGGGGAATGAGTCCCACGTCCATAAAAGTCGACCTCGAAATTGAGCCCCGCTTCCTCTGGTTCAATCTTCGCTGTAAACTTGCCTTCATCGAGTTGGTGCAACTGCCGATACAGATTTACGAAACGGTCTCTAATGTCGTCGTAGAGTTTTACCAAAACATTGTCTCTAGCTCTTAGGAAACTATCCAGCAGGATGTTTGCTCTTTCTTGGGACGACACTGCATCCTTGAAGCTAGTTTCGGCACTTTCGAGAGCTTTTAAATTCTCTTCGAGGCGTGTTAAGGTATCCCAGGCAGTTTGCTCTGGCGTAGCCTCCGGGTATTTAGCCTTAACTGCAGTCTGAACACGGGTAAATGTTTGAACAACCTCGGCAGGAGCAAGCATCTGTTTGACGTGATCCAAGCCAAAGCGAGGGTCTGGATATTTATCTACGGCAGCACTTAACGCACTTAAAAGTCCTTGCAAATTACCAAGCCATGATTGAAGTAACGGAAAGTCATCTTTGAGGTCCACAACTTGCGCCGCTACGATGACTTTCTGAACGCTTGCGATGGTAGTATTGACAGAGTCAGCAATGGTGCCAGACAGCGCTGTGATACGTTTCTGATGTTGCACTGCAACTTTAGCGGTTGATACCCGTTGTTCCAAGTATTCGCGCAACTTGCCAGGGGGCCAAGGCTTATCACATAACGGACAACTGCCAGTCTCGTCAATCAACGTCATACCAAGCTCAGTCAACTGCAGACGTGAGAGAGCGCGTGAGGTCTGAGGATCAGACCGGATAGTTGCTATCAAATCGCGGAGTTGTTCATCACTTTTGGCGATCTGCACCTGATTTTGTTCTAACATTACATTACGAAGGTTCTGAATATCTCTCTCAAGCAGCTTAACACTGATACCTTTCTCGCCAGAGACAACAGTGGGCGGTGTAAGTCCTATTTTCAAGTCTTTGGAAAGAAGGGCTGAAATAGGTCGTCCACCCAAAACGGCACGATTTTGGTTCACAGCGTGCAAAACGATATCTTCGCGAAATGTCTTCTCTTGGATTGTTGCATTGACCGCGCCCCTTGCCTTGTCCACGGCATCCTTTGCGGCTTTGTGTTCTTTTTTCAGGGTACTCTGGACTTTGACAAGTGCTTTCCTAATATCTTCGATTTCGGTAATGTTCAAAAGCTCTTGTATTTCTTGGGCACGGGTACCCGCCTCAGCTGCTACATACTTGAGAATATCGCGCCGGGTTAGAACATGTTGTCCCCGTCGAGCAATGACCATGACTGCCTCAAGGTGCGGTGTCATGGCATTCTCACATTCCAATTTGTTAGGATGTGCCATGCAGCGTTTTATCTCTACCGGATCCTTTAACCCTGGCAACTGAACTATGGCACGTACAGTCGCCTCTTCCGGTTTGTGGTCAATATGTGGACCATGCTTATTCAACGTAATATCTCCAGTCCCTTTACCAGTCAATCGCGAAATTCTGCCCGTGAGCAGAAAATCAATCGCATCTACAGCTGCACTCTTTCCTGAGCCATTCGGTCCCCAAACTACAAAGTTTCTACCGTCTGGTTTCAGAAGCAGATGAGGGATACCACGTACGTTCTGAATCTCAAGTTCAAGCACTCTCATAATGTTCCCCCTGATGCCAACTTGATAGCTTTTGTAACTTGCGTTGCTTTCTTTAAGTCACCACTTACGGTCAACTGTTTGAGCTTTTGGATGGTCTGAGCATCGAATTCTTCTCGTTCTTCGATGCTTGCAAACATCTCATCGAATATCTGCTCGACAAGCGATTTCTGAATAATGGTTTCTTCGGTCATTAACTTACCTCCTGCCTGATTTCGGACAATGTTTTCAGCATAAAAGAAGTTTTTGCTTCGCAAAAATTTGGGTAAGCCCGAGGGGCGAACCTTTTATGCTGTGTTATACGCTGTTGGCCGCTTCCTATCATCCTGTCTTTTTCTCTTTCCTTACTAAATATTCCTTTTGTTCTTCAAGAAGTGTAAGCGGTGTTTGTATATTTTCAATTTCATAATTTTTAATGTTCAGCCGATATTTTTCTTCAATTCTTCCTTTATTTAGTCTATCTATAATCATTTTATAATATTTCTCATCAATCTCGGCGGAGATATATTGCCTTTTGAGTCTTTTGCAGATTTCTATCTCGGATCCACTCCCGCCGAAAAGAATTAGAACAGCATCGCTAGGTACTGTGCAAGACTTAATTAGCATTTCAGAAAGTTTTTGCGGAATCTGGCAAGCATGAAATGTCTTCTCCCGACTAACATTTTTGACTAGATCAAAATAAAACCAATCGTAAGGCATCCTACCCTTTGAGCTATTCATCAAGTTTTTTAAAATCCGTTTATCTGTTGGATTTATATAAGGAACCGCTACATTGTCCTTGTAAAATTTAGTGGCTTTTGTTTTTCTACAGTGTAAAATACTTCGGTGAGCTGTAGTGAATCGTTTTGGCGAATGCCCTACGTTCGTATTATAAACCCAGACCTACTCCAAAACTCCATAACAAGCACCATCCAAATATTTAACCCGCAAATATGCATTTTGTTTAGGATAGTTTATTAAAAACACATCAATACTCCAGTTTGGATTTTCTTAAAATAATTTTTTTATGCCTAATGGCCATATTTACATCAATCTCAGCACCACATTCACGGCAAAAAATTCGATCTTTATCATCTGTAAGTTCCGATTTCTCCACTTGGAATTGTCCATTTACAAACCTCAAACAATCATATCGATTAGGTTGGGTTGTAAACTCTTCAGAACCACACTTTGGACATTTGGAATTACTTACTTGTTTCATATATGCTCCCTCCAATTTTGTTCAGCCTTTTCATTGCGATATCTTCGCTAACTTCTCTGTAATATAAGCTGTTTTCTTTTACAATCACACCCATAAATGGCATTGCTAAAAAGTCAATAAATGCTTTGAATTGTATTTTATCCAAAGTGCTTGTATTTAACGCTGTGCATTTCATCTGGTACCTCCCAAAGACTTCATCCAAATTTCTCTTTTGATTGTCAATGCTTTGAATGATAGTAGACAGATTTTCGGTTTTTTCCTTGAGATTTACAAGTCTGTTTCTCAAATCTTGTAAATCCTCCTCTTTTAACAAGCCTTTCAACTGAAAAATATGTTTCAAATCAGATGGTGACAATGGATAGTCCTCATTTAAATCCAACAACAGGCACAATAATCTTGTTTGAATTAAAAGAGAACTTTCTATTTCTGCATCCCTTATTACAGATGGTTCAAAATCATTGCAAATCACGGCGATACGGTCTGCATTGTGCTTCTCTTTGTGCTGCTTTAATCTTGTGAAGTATATTTTGCCGATACTACCCCTTGTCGTAGTTTTGGCTTCAATAATCACTCGATAAGGAATACTTACAAGAACGTCTGTATTACCTGCTCCACCAATATGCTCACATTCAAACCCTAAAAACGTAAAGCAGGATGCTATTGCTTTTTCAAATAAAGATGGCTTGTCACTTTTTATCGCACTTGAAATAAGCTCAGATTTGATCTTTTCAACTTCTGATAATTCGATAACTTCTGGCTTCCGCTTCTCTTCGCGAAATTTTTCTTTGGTAATCTCCTTTTCTAAATAAACGACTTTTGAGAAGATTAAATCAAATCTGTTTTTAAAATCTGAAATATCCAGTCTCTTCTTCCCACTCACCTTTAGATACCAGACATTCTTTGCTTTGTAGATGTTTATCAACCACCTACTGCCAGAAATCTTCAAACCGTCAATGATAGAAAGGACGAAATCCTTGTTTAACATGAAATTTATATCTTCTTCACCGCACACAAGGATTACCGTAAAATCAAATCTTTTTAATTTCTCAATCGCGTCTTTGTCCAAACCAAAGAAATATTTCTCCTTCCCTGTTTTTTCTCTTTTAGAATAGCGCAAATATGCGAACCCATCCTTTGATAATTTATAAACTGTCTGGCCATAATACCGCTCTACCGCTCGGTATTCTTCTTCTAATTTACTCAAAATATTTGAGTAGTGATTTGTCATGTTATTCAATCTCCATCTTTGTCCGTCTCGCGTTGTAAACCTTTGGACTGGCTACTATATCCTCATAAAGAAAATCGTGTATTATCCGCTGGTTGCCTGCTACCGACAGTATATTTGATTCGCTCGTGTCAAATTCATTTAGAATACTCTTCCGATATTTCCAATCAAAGATATTATCTTCGTTAACCTCTTCAAAAGAATGAAAACCGTTGTTTATTCCTTTAACAAATTTATGTCTTCCGCCACCCAGATGCAAAATAAAGTAGTCTTCGTCTAACAAAATCTGTGGAAATTTTGAAGTGTCATCGAGCTTTGTTGCATCAAAGGGATTGCCAAATCCATATTCTTTGCATACTTGTTTCACCACTACGTTGTCAAAGACAAAATCTTTCTGCTTTTTGCACATCTTAAAAAGTGCTGCAATCACTTCTTGTTTAGTTCCCATTTTTATTTCTCCATTACTTTAATTGCAATTAATTTCTTAAATCTTTTTCTACGCGACCAATAGCGTAATCTTCCCCTCCTTTTATCTGTAAGCTATCCCGCAGACTTTTTATCTTGCCCATATTCTTTTTACTCACATGAGTATATATTTCTGTCGTCTTTGAACTTTTGTGCCCCAACATCTCCCGGATATATCACAGGTCTGTACCGCTTTCCAGTAGATGTGTATCGAAACTACGCCTGAGAGAATGAACCGCGACATTTTTTCTTATCTTTTCATAATTCCTATGCAAATCTCTCAAATAGTCTAATAAGGGGCATTAAGCAAACTCTAAGCAGGGAGTAAACGAAAAGAAAAAATGGAAAAAGTGAAAAGTGAAGGGAAAAGGGAAACACCGATAGGGCACGGGCAATTGATTGCCGATATGATGGTGCGGAAGCCTCCTCGCCACTTCCAGTGCAGGGTATGCGGCTATACATTCGCGATGCTGCCCTGCGCTCACGGAATGCGTGGAAAAGATTTAACATGTCCAGAATGCGGTGGAAAACTCAAAAGAATTGATAACTACGGTTGTGAAGGGCATTGCAGTCCAGAGGACTGTGAGGTATGTGGGAAGTGTGAAAAATGAGAATTTTGGTGCTTCTCCTCGTAGCAGGAATACTCAGTGTGGTGATATTCACAACTGGCTGTGTGCAAGAGCAACAATCCGATGTTGGCATGGCTGTGGAGTTCAACGACCATGCCGCATGTGCATACGTGGCGAAGGAGAAGGGGTGGTATAAAGACGAAGGAATCAATTTTACTGCTTATGAGAGCTATGCTACTGGAATGAGACTTGCCAGTGCCTTAGCGAGAGGAGATATTCAAGTTGCCTATATCTGCCTTTCTCCGGCTATACTGGCGTATTCCAGAGGCGTTCCGATAAAGATTGTCGCTGGAACGCACAAGTATGGTTATGGTCTGGTTGTCAGCCCCGATATAACGAATGTCACTGATTTGGAGGGAAAGACCATAGGCTGCGTAAGAGAAGGTGCACCGGCGGACCTACTTCTTAATCGTCTGATTGCGGAATATAACCTCAAAGATGTCAAGATTCGACGTATGAATCCGTTGAAACAGGTTGTTGCCCTGGAAACCGGGAGGATAGATGCTGCATTTCTACCAGAGCATCATGCAACCGTTGCCGAGTCCAGGGGCTTTCGCATGCTCATTAAAAGTCAGGACATGTGGCAGGATATGCAGGGAAGCATCCTTGTTGTGAAAACAGACCTCATAGAGAATGACCCGGAGACCGTGAGAAAACTGGTTAAGGTTACCCAAAAGGCAACGAGCTGGATAAATGAAAATCCGGAGCGCACCGCCGTAATTCTTGCCAATCTACTGGACACAAAACCTGAGGTCATCAACAAATCAATGAGCAGACTGAACTACACGACGGACATAGATGCAGAATCTGTTCAGGAGATGATAGATTACATGGTGAAATTAGGTTACATTGAGGAAGGGCTCAAAGCTGAGGGTATTCTTGATACAAGGTTCTTACGGGATGGAAAGAAGATATGAAAATTAAAAGTGTGCTGGTTGGAATACTACCGGTTATTGTATTTGTAATAATATGGGAATGTATTGCTCAACTGAATCTGGTTCCCAAATACATATTTCCATCCTTTTCTGCCGTGATGATAGAATTCTACCACTTAGCGGTCAGTGGCGTTTTACTGGATAATCTTCTGAGCAGTCTGTTCAGAGTATTGGCAGGCTTTTTGTTAGGTTCAGCGGCAGGCATTGTTGTGGGAATCGGAATGGGCAGTAAAGAATTCGTCAACAAGTCATTCCATCCGATTTTCAGTCTGCTTTATCCCATTCCCGTTCTCGGTTGGGCGCCATTGCTGATGGTCTGGATAGGAATAAATGAGCTGTTACCAGTCGCATTGATATTTCTGTGCTCGTTCTTCCCGGTTCTTTACAACACGATTACCGGCATTAAAGGTGTTGACCGCGAAGTCATCAAAGCAGCGAGAACACTGGGTGCATCAGATACGAAGATTTTAACCACGGTTGTCCTGCCGTTGGCTATACCCAACATCTTTACCGGATTGAGGTTAGAGGCGGGTATGGCATGGAGGGTGGTGATAGCAGCGGAGATGGTTGCGATTCCCACCGGTATAGGAGCTCTGATGATAAGGTCAGAGAGTTTGCTGCGTATGGACGTAATAATTGTCTGTCTGATGGTTCTTTCGGTGATGTGTCTCACATTTGAGCGATTTTTTCAATTTGTGGAGCGGAGAATCACAAAGGGGTGGGGTAGCATATCTGCTCAAAATTCGTGGAATTTTGAACAGACAATGAAAAGTGAAAAATGAAAAGTGTAAAGTGCAAAATTTGCAATTTGCAATTACGAGGTAGCCTATGCCAACCATTGAATTAAAAAACATTGGGAATCATGTGTTCAGCAACCTGAATATGAAGGTATTTGACGGAGAGTTACTGGTAGTTTTGGGACCGAATGGTGCTGGGAAGACCACTTTGCTTAATATTATTACAGGGTTGGTGAGTTATGAAGGCACTGTTCTCTTTGATGGCGTTCCAGTTGACAAAACAGCTACAAATGAGCGGCAGATTGGCTACTTATTCCAGAATTTAGCATTGTTCCCTCATCTTGATGTCGCTTCCAATGTCGGTTACAGTTTGAAGATACGAGGTAAAAAGAAGGAGGAAATTGCGCAGGAAGTGGATGAATTATTAAAGTTGATGAAAATAGAGCATCTAAAACACAGGTATCCAAAGAATCTCAGCGGTGGTGAGAAGCAGCGGGTGGCACTTGCCAGGGCACTTGCCACTTCTCCAAAGGTATTACTCCTCGATGAGCCGTTCAACAGCCTGGACAGCGGAATGTGCAAATGTCTGAGAAGAAAAATTCGTCAGATACAGAGAGAGATGGGCATCACAACGGTATTTGTCACGCATAATTTAACCGATGCAGAGGAGATGGGCGATAGAATTGTGGCACTAAACAGCGGTAAAATCAAGCAAGTAACATCAAAAATGTTTAATGATGCCACAGCCACGGACAATGGTAATCACTCTCAAAGTTTTCAAGATTGTCTGCATTGTACGATAGATTGTTATTGTAAAGGAACGGAGGAAGATTATGAAAGTGCTGATAGTCCAGCATGTAGAATGTGAGGGTCCAGGATACCTGAAGGATTTCCTACACGAGAAGCGGATTGAATACGAAATAGCGAGAATGTATGAGGAAGAGCAGTTGCCAGATAATTTTGATGCGTTGATCGTGCTCGGCGGTCCAATGAACGTATACGAGGAGGAGCGTCACCCCTATTTAAAAAGTCTCAACAAGACGATAACGAACTTCGCTACTGAAGGCGGGCATTATCTCGGCTTCTGTCTGGGCGGACAACTTCTGGCAAAGGCACTTGATGCAAAAGTCAGAAGAAACCACACAAAGGAGATTGGAAACTTCGAAATCCTTCTGACGGAAAGAGGAGTGAAAGACCCTCTGTTTAAAGGATTCAAGCATACATTTCCAGCATTGGAATGGCACGGAGATACCTTCGAGATACCAGAAGGGGCAATAAAACTGGCGGAATCGGAACTATGCACTAATCAAGCGTTCAGATTTAAAAATGCCTATGGACTTCAGTTTCATCTTGAAACCACGCCAGAAATGCTGAAGGAGTGGACCGATGTTTACGCCGACGAGTTCAACGAAGAGGGGATTGATGCTGCGGTTATGCTAAAAGAGACAGAGAAAAAAGCAGATATTTACCGTGAATTGTCGAATCAGTTGTTTGCAAACTTTTTGAGGTTGGTTAAATGAATAAAATGATTATATTAAACGATACTACCTTGAGAGACGGTGAACAGGCAGCGGGTGTTGCCTTCAGGCGTGAAGAAAAATTACATATTGCTCGGATGCTCGATACGATAGGAGTTCAAGAGATAGAAGCGGGTATTCCAGCTATGGGTAAGGAAGAGCAGGGGACTATAAAGGCGATTCTCGGGCTGGGCCTTAAGGCAGAAATTTCCACATGGAATCGTGCAGTAATTTTAGATATCAACGCATCGATTGATTGCGGTGTTAAAATGGTCTCTATTTCTGTGCCTGTTTCCGATATTCACCTGAAGTATGTTCTCAACCGGGATAGGCGTTGGGTGCTTGAACAGACTAAAAGGGTTATTGATTATGCCAAAGAGTACGGTATTTATGTCTGTGTTGGTGCGGTAGATGCCTCAAGAAGTGCTGGGGATTTCCTAATGAGATTTGCCCGATTAATTCAGGATTGCGGTGCGGACAGACTAAGATTTGACGATACGGTGGGTATTCTTGACCCTTTTCAAACCTTCGAGATCATAAACAAATTGAGGTCAGAAATAGAGATGGACATAGAAATACATTGTCACAACGATTTTGGAATGGCAACGGCAAATACTCTGGCGGCTATCAAAGCAGGAGCAAGATATGCCAGTGTAACAGTCAATGGTCTTGGTGAGCGAGCGGGAAATGCCGCACTTGAGGAAGTGGTTATGGCACTCAAACACATCGAGGAAACCGACTTCGGCTTTGATACCGCACGTTTTCGTGAGCTGTCTGAATACGTGGCAAATGCATCATCACGTGCAATTTCCGTCTCGAAACCGATCGTGGGTAGCGATATATTTGCTCATGAATCCGGCGTTCATGTAGATGGTATCCTGAAAAATCCTTTAACATACGAACCGTTTTCCCCCGGCGATGTTGGGCTTGACAGGAAGATATTAATCGGTAAACATTCTGGCTCTCATGCAGTACGACGTGTGTTTGAGAAACTGGGCATTAGCCTGACCGAAGATGAGTCCAGGGACATTCTCAGGATGGTCCGCATAGCGGCGGAGAATACAAAGAAAGCACTCTCTGATGATGAACTGATGGGTGTATATCAGAAGTATATGGATGAATATAGTCATTCCAGTAACAAATTGCAATTAATAAACCACGAGATTTCACGAGATTAACACAAGACCAGAAATCTAAGATTTTTCTCGTGAAATAAGCCCTTTCAGGGCTTGCGGTGACGTGGGCAGAGCCCACGATGTGTAATCTTGTGGTTACTTTTTGGAAATACTATAAATCACGAATCGCATTTTTCATAATTTTTATGAATTTTTGTGCTGATTTCTCAAATAGTCTAATAAGGGGTGTTTAAGCAACGTCTGAGCAGGAGGTAAATAAAAAGTGAAAAAAATGGAAAAAGAGAAAAGGGAAAAGAAAAGGGAAACACCGATAGGACGAGGACAATTGGCTGCCGTGCTTGTGTTCGCGCTCGTGATAATACTGGCACTGATACAAGGAGTAATGGCAGGAGACCCGACGGGGGCAAGGACGCTTGAAGAGGATCCAGGGGCGCCAGTGGACTATGTCTGGGTGTTGATCTGCGGTTTCTTAGTGATGTTCATGCAGCCGGGATTTGCAATGCTTGAAGCGGGCTTTTCAAGGGCGAAGAACGTTAGCAACGTGCTGATGAAAAATCTGGTGGACTACTCGATGGGTTCGCTTGCCTTCTTTGTCGTTGGCTTTGCGTTGATGATGGGCACTTCCAAATTTGCGGGAAATATGCTCTTCGGAACGGACGGCTTCTTCTTAGCAGGCAAGGCATACGATGTCGGCACCGCTCTAACCTGGTTCTTCATGCTGGTCTTCTGTGCAACTGCGGCGACAATCGTAAGCGGTGCAATCGCAGAGCGACCGAAGTTCAGCGTTTACGTTATCTACAGTGTGGTAATATGTGCAGTCATCTATCCAATCTACGGGCACTGGCTCTGGGGCGGTGGCTGGCTGAGCTCGGCGGACTTCATGACTTCTCTCGGAGGCGGATATGGTGCGCTTGACTTCGCGGGTTCGGGTGTCGTACATGCGGTAGGTGGATATGTCGCACTCGCGGGATGTTTACTGCTGGGACCAAGAATAGGCAGGTACACCAAAGAAGGAAAGCCCATACCGATACCAGGGCACAGTATTTCGCTTGCAGTGCTTGGCGCTTTCATCCTCTGGTTCGGCTGGTTCGGCTTCAATCCAGGCAGCACACTTTCTGCACACGAGCTGCGGATATCTGTAATAGCCGTGAATACGAACTTAGCTGCGGCTGCGGCTGCAATGACCGCGATGTTCATCACCTGGAAGAAGTTCGGCAAAGCAGACGTGGTGATGACGGTAAATGGTGCAGTTGCAGGTCTGGTTGCAATAACAGCAGCTTGTGCTTGGGTGGCTCCGTGGGCTTCCGTGGTTATAGGCATAGTAGCAGGCTTCATCGTCTGTTATGGCTACTGGTTCCTTGAGCGCCGTGGTGTGGATGACGTCGTTGGTGCAATACCAGTGCACGGTCTCAACGGAACTTGGGGGCTTTTAGCACTTGGCTTGTTTGCAGACGGGACTTACGGCAATTACGCAACTGAAGCACCGTTCATTACCGGGCTGTTCTATGGAAATGCCGGGTTCTTCGGTTGTCAGCTCATAAGCGTGGTTGTAAACTTCGCATGGGCTTTCGGTACGGGCTTCCTGCTCTTCTATGTGCTTAAGAAGACAATGGGAATACGGGTATCGCCAGAAGAGGAACTTGCAGGTCTCGACATCAGTGAGCACGGTGTGATTACGTATCCGGATTTCGTGTACTCAGAACCAGCAAGACCAACGAGGCTAATACGTATGAGCGAAGCGGTTATTGAAAGAGAAAACGAGCCGAAAACAGGGGGTAAAAGGGGATAAAAATGAAGAAAATCGAGGCGATAATAAGACCTGAGAAGCTGGACGAAGTGAAGAACGCGTTAGAAAAAGAAAACCTGGTGAGCATGAACGTAACGGAGATAAGAGGAAGAGGCAGACAAAAAGGTGCAAAGCTCATGTGGAGAGGCGACGAATACCTGATGGAGATGGTTCCGAAAATGAAGATAGACATGGTCGTGCGAGACGGAGATGCGGAGAAGGTAGTGAAAATCATACGTGAAACTGCGTACACGGGAAATATCGGTGATGGCAAGATATTCGTGCTGCCAGTCGAAGAAGCGATACGAGTTAGAACAGGAGAGAGGGGAGAAGAAGCTTTGTGAGGGTATCCCCACCCTCTTTTTTATTTTTTTATTTTCGTACATTTTCTTTATCTGAAGTGAGAACATGTATAAAGTAGCATTCGCCCAGGTAAATGCAACCGTTGGGGATATAGATGGTAATACCGAAAAGGTAATCGAATACATCAAAAAAGCGAAGTGTAAAGATGTGGATTTAGTGATATTTCCAGAATTGACGACCACGGGTTACCCACCAAAAGACCTCCTATTAAAACCTTCATTCATTAAGGCGAACAAAGAAGCTTTAGAGATAATCATCAGTGAAACGAAAGGCATTGCGGCTATCATCGGCTTCGTTGACGAGCTTGGTGAGAACATCTATAATGCTGCTGCTCTTATTCAAAATAGAAGGCTTATAGGAATACAGCACAAGACCCATCTGCCGAACTATGATGTCTTTGATGAGAAGAGATATTTTAAGCCGGCGACTGAGAGTTCTATCTTCAATCTTAACGGACTTAAGCTGGGAATAAACATCTGTGAGGATATTTGGGTTGGTAATGGTCCAACGGGAATACAAGCGAAGCTCGAAGCTGACTTCATCGTGAACATCTCCGCTTCCCCCTTTTACGCCGGCAAAAGTAAAGAGAGAAGAGAATTAATTGCAAAAAGAGCGAAAGAGAATAAGATTCCAATCGTATATGTTAATTTAGTTGGTGGCCAGGATGACCGGGTATTCGATGGCAGAAGTTACGTCTTTAATAAAGAAGGAGCACTAATTACAGAAGGTAAACAGTTTGAGGAAGACCTCGTAATAACAAATTTGGACGGCGCTGAGATAATTCCAGAAGGGGAGACCCCGTAAGAGAAATTTATGGCGCTTTGAGGTTAGGAATCAGGGATTATGTGAGAAAGAACGGATTCGAGAAGGTTGTCATTGGGTTAAGTGGCGGCATAGAAATAAATATTTGATTTTAAATCTCCAAATCCATCTGAAAATCCTCGACTTTTGGACTTGTTCCATTTTCCGGAACACTTGTTCCATTTTCTGGAACGCCCGTTCCACCTCGCTATTATATGCTGTTCCACCGAAAATATGTATGCGCATCGGACGAGATGCGCTATATAGGGAAGAGGGAGGATAAACAAAAGGCGAAGGTGATGGAAGAAATGATAAAAACAGAAAACCTTACAAAGGTATATAATGGAAATAAGGCAGTGGACGGTCTGAATTTAGAGGTAGAAGAAGGTACAACATTTGGCTTTTTAGGATTAAATGGAGCTGGAAAGACAACAACGGTACGAATGCTTGCAACGATCTTAGACCCAACATCCGGAAAGGCATCTGTGTATGGTCATGATATTGTTAAAGATAGAGTAGAGATAAGAAAGATAATCGGTGTTGTTACGGAAGAGTCAGGTGTTACGCAGCCTGATTGGACACCTCTCGAATACTTAGAGTTTTTCGGCGCGATTCATGGAATGGATGATTCACTTATAAAAGAAAGAACAAAAGAGCTTTTGCAGATGATGGATTTGTATGAAAGAAGATACGACCCAATGAAGACCTTCTCTGGTGGAATGATGAGAAGGGCAGAAATAGCACGCGTTCTGCTTCATAACCCAAAGGTTCTATTCCTGGATGAACCAACAAGAGAGTTTGATATTCCCGGAAAAAGATATATCTGGAATTTACTTCAAGATCTAAAACACGACCAGGACGTAACGATATTCTTAAGTTCTCACGATATAAGAGAGATAGAGGTCTTATGTGATCGAGTTTGCATAATCCACAAAGGAAAGATAGTATTTTCAGGGGATGCAGATAAGCTTAAAAGCGGTAAAGGAACGTCTGATGAGCTTGAGGAGAATGTAACAAAGCTTCTTAAAGGAGAGATTGTGGAGTGATAAAGATGAGCAATTTTATCCAGTTATTGAAAAAGAGTTTGAAGCTCTACATGGGTACAAAATGGTCATACCTTTTGATAATTCCTCTATTAGGCGTATTTGGCTTTGTTTTTCTTTTCGGAGCAGAGGATACAGAGCTCACATTATATTTTGTTTACCTTCTTGCCCCCATATTTTTGATAATTGTGCCTGCAACTTTAATACCCGCGGAGAAAAATTCAAGGTTTACGGATATCACCCTTACCTATCCTGTCTCAGATAGAGAATACTTCTTTTCACGGTATCTTTTATCTGTAATCGTGGGTTTGTTTTATCTTGCAATTACTCTTCCGTTTATGGCGATCTACTTTGCATTTGTTGGCATGCCACTTGCAGGCATGTTTCTTAAATACTTCATCGCGTCTATCTTGATTATTCTGTTTATATCGGGTTTAGGAACAATGATTGCTTCTGTCTGTAGTTCAAGACAGACGGTATCTCTTGCTATTTCGCTTATCTTTGCTTTTGGGTCTATCTTAGCAAGTCTTTTCTATGCATTTCCAGAGTCCAGAGGAAAAGTTGTTATCTCTGCGTTTATGAGACTCTCTCCAATAGTTTCAATCTCTGACTATATGGGCTTTCCTGACTATATGGCATTTCCTCCGTTTATTGCCTTTTGCTATGTTGATAGGGGCATTTCGTTAGTTGTACCTATCGTGTCTATTCTCTTATTTCCATTAGTGGGCTTCCTGGTATTTGCATATCTAAAAGAGGAAAAGAAGGTGATAGCGGTTATGCTCGCTGCTCTCTCGATTGTAACTCCTGTTTTAGCAACCAGCGCAATTGATACAAACTATAATGTAGTAGTTGCGGAATGGGAAGGTTTTGGTGATTTTGATGCAGGAGAATTTATTGAGTCTGGTACTGCGTCCAGATTAAGCGCCGAAGAAAAAGGTGCCATGTTAGAGCACAAACGAATAGAGAAGGGCGGTAAAACATATCCTGCGCGAGTGGCGGTAGATGGTACAATAAACGGTGTGTTTCTGGTAAATCTGGTGACTCGTGAAGATTTATCTAATAAAAGTGATACAGAAGAAGTAGAAATAACCATTAAATCACTAGATGATAGATTAAGATTTGACGGTGCGGCTGAACAATCATATCTCTGTAAACCAAAAACTGCTGGATTTACCGATTGCAACTATACCTGGATTGAAATTCCGGTTAAAATAAAGATCGTTGCGCCGAAACTCGATATAGCAGGACGATATATGGTTGAGCTCTTGGTACCTGATAACCGGAGTTTGAGCTCGAAACCAATAATCGAGATAGACGTACCGTATTACCTAACTACGTATCACAATTTCCAACATTATTCAGCCGCAGCATTTATCCCAACCTTGCTTGTTCTCTCTCTGCCGTTATTGCTTAGAAAAAGGAGATATAAGAAGTTGTATAAATAGTTCCGCTATGCCACCTTTTATTATTGTATATAAAGTATAACTTCTACATATTTAATTTAGGACGCAGATTTACACTGATTTAATTTCTTCTGCGTTAATCTGCGTTAATTTGTGTCAATAATTTATTTTCTTGTTGTACCATTTTTTGCCCAAGATAAGTTATATTGCTTTCATCCTCTATTTCAGTCATGTCATGGGTTACAATTATTATCGTTTTTTCATTCTTTAAGTGCTCAATACTTTCATTGATCGACCTTCTTGATTCTGCATCTATGGACTTTGTCACTTCATCCAAAAGTATTATTGGAGAACTCTTCAAAATCGATCTTGATAGTGCAATCTTCTGTTTTTCTCCGCTCGATAGTTTTAATCCCGCTTCTCCAACCTCCGTTTCGTATCCCTGGGGTAAACTCATTATGAACTCATGCACACGAGCAAGCGTTGCAGCATTGATAACCTCTTCTTCAGATGCTGAGATCTTACCCATGTGAATGTTTTCATAAATGGAACTATCAAACAGATAGGGCTCTGAGAAGACTATTGAGATGCTTTTCCTCAAATCCTCTTTTCTTACCTTTGAGAGCTCCTGTCCATCTATGGTAATGTGCCCTTTTTCTAAAGGGTAAAGAGAGCACAACAATTTTAGAATTGTCGTCTTTCCACTGCCATTGTCTCCTATTATATAGTTTAAACCTTTCTTAAAGGTGGCATTGAATCCGTTAAGTATTTGTCTTTTATCATAGGAAAACCACACCTCTTTGAACTCTACCACACCATTTTTCACAATCAGCTCTTCATTACCTTTACCGTCCTGCTCCAACTCAAACACTTCATTTACTCTATCAAAGGCAGCCGAGGAGCTTTTGTACGATGTCCATAAGTGAGATAATCTTGAGATGGGAGAGAAGAATAGACCAACATAGCCCATAAAAGCCATAAGTGTGCCCAGGGTTAAGGAACCCTGAATCACCATTACACCACCAAAAGCAAAGAGAAGAACCATAGGCACTCCATAAATAAGAGAGCCCACAGAGCCACTCAAAGAAGAGGTCTTTGTTACATCAATTGAAGCGTTATAATAATCATTCATCTGTCCCTGAAATTTGTCTTGCGACCATTTTTCAAGTCCAAAGACCTTTATAAGAGGAATTGTAGATAGAGCTTCTTTTAAAAAGGAGTGCACTGATGCCATTTTATCCAGAGATGCTCTCTGTTCGTGCTTTATTCTTTTGCCAAAAAATGCTGAAGAGAAAACAAAGAGGAACACAGGTGTCATCACAATGAGCGTAAGCTGCGGGTTAAGATAGAGCATTATAATAAAGGGTGCAACAATGCTTATTATGCTCATAACAAACCCTGGAAAAATGGAAGAGAATATTTGTATGGCAGAATTTACATTGCTCATGATGCGGCTAAGCATATCTCCAATCTTCATCTGCTGAGTTTTTCTCAGAGACGCAAATTGGATAGTATTAAAGGTCTCTCCAGTGACATTTTTGAATAAAGTTAAATTTAATTTTCCGCTTATATAACCAGAGAAGTAATTAGAGATTGCAGAAATGACATATATTCCTGCGATTCCTAAAAGAATATAACCAAAGAGTTCAACCCTTTTACCAATAAAGACATCGTCTATCAGAGACCTTGTAAGCAATGGGCTAACAAGAGAGAAAAGCAGACCTAAAAAATTTAATCCTAAAAGTAATAATATGGTAAAAGCATAGGGTCTAACAAACTTTCTGAAGAATTTTTTATAACCATTTTCCTTCTTCGGATTCATAGTTACACAGCCTTTTACCCTCTAATTTTTCTGTCAATTTTTCTTCTAAAGCTCTACAATCATTGCAAGCATATCTGAACTCGCAATCTCTACACTTTTCTATGTTGTCTAAAGTTAAATTCCAGAATTTGTCTATTTCCTCCTTTCCTTTTTCAAATATGGTGTAAAGCTCTCTATCTCTTACATTGCCAAGGAAATGATTTCTCATCATTGGGCATGGAAGCACATTTCCAGTATGAGAAATTGCTAATGTATTGCCAATGCACGGGTGATATTTTATATTGTGAAAAAATTGATACATGTTCTCTTTAGCTATTTTTCTTTTAGATATTAAAGGTATGTCAAGCGGTAAAGAACTAAAATCTTCACTTACGAAATCTATCATCACTTTTTTACTGTTTATGCTCTTAAGATTTTTGAACTCTTCTGGTCTTACTGTCAAGAGAAAAATTAAATCTTCTGATTGTATGCCATCAAGCTTTTCTGCCTGAATAATAGGCTGAGCTTTGTTTGTCAGATCTTTTTCTATCTTCTCAGAAAAACTCTGTTCATGAAGTGTTATATATATCTTTCTAAACTTCCCATCTGCATAGTCTAAAATGTCCATGGTCTTGTTCCATGCTAAAGTTAAGTCTCCTCCAGTAATAAAAATATCCTTGCAGTCTAAATCTTTAAGCTCATCTATGATCTCTCTCCAGCGTTCCATACTCAAAATTTCTCCATTTTCATTCCATTTATTGCATCCTATGCATCCCGAACTTCTTTTAACTCCATGATAGCCACAGAACCAGCAATTTCTGTTGCATAAGTTGTTTATTTCTAAAAAGGCTCTGTTGAGCTGTGGAGGATGGCCGGGCTGACTTTCTTCTATTGGAGAACCCAATCGTAATTTTTCTATGTATGCTCTTTTATCATAAAAATTTCCCAAACACAACTTTTTAAGATTTCCAAGAAGTTCATTCTCTTTTTCAACGATTTTGCTCTTCTCGCACGACTCTACTATTTTTGTTTCCTCTGAGTCTAAAGCATATATATTGCCTTCTATCAGATCGTAAATCGCACCACATCTACTTCCTTTTATAAAATAGCACTCGGGATTTAGCCTAAAATACATATTATTCCTCCGCAAATTCCAATTTTTTGACCATTCTATTATAGTTACCACTGAAGTTTTCAAGAAATTCCGGATTAATTTCGCCAATGGTAAACGCATCTGAAAGAGAGTCTGCGATAGAAGCTTCAACATTTTTGCATACTTGTGAAGAGCTCAAAAATCCTTTATCCGTTACAAAAGCACAGTAGCACTTGTTGCACATTTTTCTAACTTCGCAATTTGAGCAACTATCCAGATGCTGAAAATAGTTGCCCATCATCTCTGCAATTCTTTCAAAGTCCAGCCCTTTCTCTACGTCTCCGATAGGAAATGCTTTATTCATTCTTTCACAGGTATGAAATCTTCCATCCACGTCCACATATAACTTTCTTCCGGGGATACATGAACCAGTACAAGGCATGATAGGAAAAGGATCTAGTATAACAGGGGTCTGAAAAATGCTCCTTGCAGCGCTAAGACCAAACAAAAGGTCAAAAACTGATGTTCTATTCTTGAGATTGTTCCCGATTAAATATTCCACGTAGTGTTGTTTAGCTTTTTTCATCTGTTCAAGATGACACTGAAAATCTTCCTTCGAAAATTGGTTGTAGTAGCTGCACCCCATGTCTGTATTTGCCATAGATATGATAGTCAGGAGAGGGACATCTTCTCGATCAAAGAACTCTTGTAATTTGAACAAATCACTCTTCCAGTCAAAAATCGCAATCGAGGAAATCTTTTCATAGCCCTTTTCCATGACGTAGCTAACATT